>JAZDOF010000959.1:0-4089 GCA_043799015.1 Pseudomonadota bacterium
CTTACATCCCCAGCACAACTCATGATCTATCACAAGGGCATGCGAGGCCGTCACTCAGCGACCCTCCTTCCGTCCTTTTCGGGGTAGATCCGGCAGAGAAGCGTTCTGATCGAGGTTGCGCCCATCGCCGGGTCACACGCATCCAGGGAATTGTCGATGAGGACGTTGACGTTCGATTCCTGCCACCCGTGGCCCGGATCCCCTTTCTCCGGAAACCACCACGCGTGCTGTGCCGCGATGACTCTAGGGTCCAGGCCGGTAAAGAGACGGGCGCGATGGCGGATTTTCCCACGGGGAGACTCGATAACCACCCACTCCCCCTCCGTAATTCCCTCTTTCTCGGCCGTCTCGGGATGAATGTCAACCATCGGGTCCCTGTGCAATTCGCGTAGTGCCTTCACTTGCCTGTTTTCGGAATGGAAGAACCCCGGTAGTCTCTTGCCCGTGATCAGTATGTAGGGATATTCCTCGTACAGGTCCGGTCGGCTGTACGGGCTTTCGGGCGTTTCACGGTATTGGGGCAGGGGATCGTATCCCATCTTTTCGAGAGCCGTCGAGTATAGCTCGAACTTTCCCGTCGGCGTCGAGAAACCTTCTGTTCGATACTTCTCGTAAGCCACCTCACCCCTCAGAAAGTCGGTTTTCTTGAAGTCCTGCCACGTCATACCCGAGGGTTCAAGGATCCAATCCAGCGCACCTTCGAAATCATCCCACCAGTGTTCGCTCATCCCCACCCTATGGGCCAGGTCGTTGAGCATGTCATGGTCCGATCGGCACTCACCCACCTGGATCACTTTGCGGCGCGGAAACACGTACCCGTGACGCTTCCAGAAGTCCGCGATATAGTCCATCTCCAACCAAGTGGCCGCGGGCAAGACGATATCGGCCAATTCCGCCGTGGGAGTGAGGAAGAAGTCGGCCACCGCCATAAATTCGACTTTTTCCAGGGCACGGTACACTTCGTCCGAATTGGCTCGCGTCATGATGGGATTGGAACTGATTAGGAAGAGCATCTTCACCGGGTATGGCTTCTCTTCAAGTATCGCGTCCCAAACGCACTTGGGATTGATGATGGCGAAGCGTCCGGCCAAACGAAATCGGTCTCCACCCAAGCGCTTGTCCCGCTGTTCTCTGGGAAGCGCTCCGTGGGCCCCGAATTGACCCACGTTCCTGATGGGCGGAGGCTTGAACAGAACCTGGCCACCTTTCCTGTCTATATTGCCGGTGATACCCATCAAGGCCATGAGGACACGGTCGTTGTCGGCGCAGTTTATCTGCTGTTCGATGGCCACACCCCATTGGATCGCCGCTGGTTTAACGGACGCGAAAAGCCTCGCGGCCTCACGGATCTTCTCCTTGGGTACCCATGTTATCTGCTCCACCCGTTCCGGCGGATACTCACCGACCCGTTCCGTGAAGGCATCCCATCCGTGGACGTAGTTCTCGATGAACTCCTTGTCGTATAGGCCCTCATTCACGATTACCCAACACATCCCGAGGGCAAGGGCCGAATCGGTGCCCGGACGGAGTTGCAGCCATACGTCGGCCCGGGCCGCGGCCCGAGTAAGCCGGGGATCGACCACTATGAGTCGAGCGCCTTCGTCCAATGCGGTGGAAAACGGCTCGCCCTTGTAGCAGTCAGGGTTGCTGATGACCACATTGTTGCCCCAAACCATTATGCACTTGGGATGGTTCTCGTAATCCACAATCGGATTGGAGCCGCACGTGATGATGCTGGTGGCGATTCGGGGACCGTAGCAGAAATGCCCCGCGGTCAGTACGTTGGGGCTTCCGAAAAGGTTGGCGAACCGGTATATTACGGCTTCGTTCTCTCTGCCCGTACCGTAGCCCATTACGACGGATTCCGCCCCGAAACCGTCCCGGTATTCCAGCATCCGCTCCGCGATGGAGTCCAGAGCCTGGTCCCAGGTAATCCGTTCCCATTTGCCGCCGGCTTTGGTCCCAATGCGCCTGACCGGGTGAGTGAGGCGGTCGGGATGATAAGCCAGTTGAATCGAGGAGATGCCCTTTGTGCAGAGGGTCCCGTGGTTGATGGGGCAGTCGGGGTCACCCGCTATTTTCACGGCCTTACCGTCCTTGACGTAAACGAGTACGCCGCACCCTCCGTGGCACATACGGCAATGGCTCTTGACAACCCTGTCGAACCCGTAGACCTCCATCTCACGCGTCGAATTCGAATAGCTGAATTCAGCCACAATTGCCCTCCTGATTCACGAGCGGCCGATCACCTACCGGAAAAGGGGCACACTCGGCGTCACCGAACAAGCGAATGTCCGACTTTCTTCCCGAAACCCGAACCTACCTCCGGGCCCGACCCTTGTCAACAAGACATCCGGGAAGTGCGCGCGGGAGATGTTACGGTCGGTCCTAATTCCGAAATGGTAAACCTCCGGCTTTGCCGGAAGTATCGGACTTTTATTTCGTGATCCGTAATCATCAGCCTTTTTCCCCCCATGAACACGCCTATCCGGCCGAAGCGAAGCGTTTCAGGCTCTCATCGTATCGAACCAATCCTTGCCGCGCCGACGTATTCAGGTGTCGAGATACTTCTGAGGGGCTCAATCCCAGCTTCTTAGCCATTTCCACCGTAGTAAGCGGGCCGCCCTGCAACAGTGAGACGATTTGGGTCACGGCAAGCTTATCGAAAATGGCCTGATCGAATATCCTGTTGACTTCGTCGCTTGAAAAGAAGTCGTGGTACAGTCGTTCCTGATCTACGGCCGACCCCGGGCTTCGGGGTATTCCGAGCCGTTGCGTTTGCACCAGCTTAATGTATGGGACGAGTTTCGTCAGAGCATCAAGCCTGAACTTCAAGGTATGTTCGTCAATTCCCTCGCTTTTACCTATGGGCCCTAAGTCCTCAATTTCCTTTCCGAGTTCATTCATAATATTGGCAAACCGGATGCCTTCGCCGGCAGATACCCACTCAAGTCTTAACCGATCCGGATTCACACCTACGTGCTTCAACAATTTCCAGCAGATGCTGACGACGCTTAGGGCGCCGTAATTGCCGTTGGTGATGTAATGACAGTCGTCGAGATGACAACCGCCGACGAACACCGCATCTTGTCCTGTTGAGAAGGCAAGGAGTATGTGTGCAAAATCGACCCTGGCCGAGCACATTACCCGTATGAGCCTTATATAGGGCGGGTACTGAAAACGAGACACCCCGCAAAGGTCCGCGCCTCCGTAACAGCACCAGTTGCATATTATTCCCAATATCCTAGGCTTGAACTTGGAACCTGAACTCATGTGGCTAAACCTCCCATGTTGCGGCCTGCGGCCTCATGCGGATCCAAACGCCGCGTCGTCATGTAGCCTCGCCTCCCTTTGCGGGGCCGCCGCAAGGATTTGGCCGAACAACTCTTCATCGGTATAATGCTTCAAGGAAATGGCCCCTGTGGGACACTTTGCGTTGCAAAGACCGTCTCCTTTGCAGAGGACCGGGGTAACCCGGGCCTTTCTGCCCTGGGGGCTTTCATAGAACTCGATCGCGCCGTAAGTGCATGCCGCGATGCAAGCCCCGCAGGAAACGCACTTGTCTTCGTCCACCCGACACACGGAGCCCGAAGCGACGACGGTATCGTTTGCCAGCAGCGTAAGTGCTCGGCCCGCGGCCCCATAGGCCTGGCCGACCGTTTCCGGTATAAGCTTGGGATAGTGTGCTATGCCGCAGAGGTAGATACCTTCCGCACCAAAATCAACCGGTCTCAACTTGACATGGGCTTCCTGGAAGAATTCGTCCGGGCTCAAGGCCACCTTGAACAATCCCGCGATCTCCTTTCGATCCGCCGAGGGGACGACCGCCGCGGCCAAGGCGATGATGTCGGCGTCAAGTTCAAGCTTTTTCCCGAGAATGAAATCCGTTACCGTGACCTTGAGAACCTGCCGGCCGTCTTCCGACTCGCCGGGTGCAACATCAGGCGGGTCCTCGGGCTCATAACGGATGAACTTCACACCTTTTTCCGATGCTTCCCGATAATAGTCTTCCTTGAACCCGTACGTTCTCATGTCCCGAAAGAGGACGTAAATGTCCATCAACGGACTTCTCTCTTTGAGTAATAGAGC
>JAZDOF010001001.1:0-4305 GCA_043799015.1 Pseudomonadota bacterium
AGTGCAACATCGAGGTCGTACTCGAGGTCCCCTCCGCCGACGCAATTATGCATGGTGGGACGCGCATAGTATGTTGAGGAGAATTCGTCATAGGACGGCGGCTTTTCGTCCAGCTTGCAACCCTCTTTATCCATTGAAGAAATGGCGATTACAGGGCACTGAAGTTCCAAGCTCAGGTCGGCCAATTGGGCCGAGGCCTCGTTCACTTGGCCTCGTATGTCCTCGTACTGTTTCTGTAGCGGTATTTTCTGCAAGTAATCAAAAAAAATTGCGATGTTATCAGTCCGGAACTCATGCATCACGTTGTACGCCTGGGCCTTAATACGTTCGATCGTGTCCCTGCGGCCGGCCTCGATAACGAAGAGGCTCTCGCTGTAGGCCGCCGACCTTTCGATGACCTTGTTTACCAGCGCATGGCGCTTATGCTGAAGCGGCGACACCTCGGTGAGGAGCTTCACGGGATTCAGATAACATTCCCTGCCCAGAAGGCGTGCAGCCAGCGTGCGTCTGGTTTGCTCCCACGTGTAGAACAGAACGGGAAACTTGTTCTTTTCAGCCAGTCTTGAAGCAAGGTCCAGGGTGAAGGTCGTCTTGCCGCGTCGAGGGGGCCCTGCAATCCCGTAATAGAAACCCTTACGAACACCGGACAGGATTTTCTCCAACCGGTCGTGGGGCTTGATGGAGTAGCCCAGTATTCTCTCCGTATCTCTCCCTTCCTGGTTGGTCAATTCGCGGATAGCGTCGATGGTGGATCGGAGAGGACTAATTCTTTTCTCAACTTTCTGTTTCTGCAGCTCGACAAGCCCCTGAATGACCTTACTGCTGAAATCCAAAAAATCGTGGTCCTTGTTTTCGCCCTTTCCTTCAGAGTAATCGGTCATCGCCTGGGCCAGCTTGTGCATCTTGTCCCTGACGTTTTGGTCCTTCAGGATTTCTACGTAAGTCATCACCTGGTCGGCTTCGGCGACTTCCTCGGATCTCAGGACGCCCAAGGCCTGCCGAACTTCCGGCGTATACCGATTCTGTCGTTTGAGGTTTTCCTCGAGCGTGATCCAGTCGATCACACGGTCCGGGGCTTGGTTCATCTCCAAGATGGTCTTGGTGATGAGCCGAATGGTATGATCCCGAAACATCCCCAGGTCGAAGCCGTCGCCGGTCACCTTGGTGAGGAGATATCGATCAGCCACAAGGGCAGTCAGTACTTTAATCTCGATTTCAGTGGACATGGCTCTTCACCGGAGCGACCAAGGGCGGCGGGCCGCCGGAACGTCCAACATGTTAACATGTTGATAAGACTATAACATTTATAATGGTATCGGTCAAGACAACTTAATCGAGCCGAGTTCGCAAAAGGTGCTCAACCATCGGTTATCGACCGGAAAGTTTGCCGCCTCTCACGGCTCTCTGAAACGCCATTGGCAGAAACGCTCCGGCGGATGGGGATCCAACGGAGCATGTATGCATTCAACCTTAATTGCAGGATCAATCTCCCGTGCAAAACTGACGAACTCCCTGCGATGCATCTCCCCACACGCGTACTCGCCGAGTCCTCTCTTCAGGCGGGCCAACTGGGTGGGGCATTCCGGCACTGAGAGTATTACTTCGCCGGGACGTTGCTCGATGTCATATCCGACGATTATCGCCCACGGGAAGTATTGCAACGCCTTGACAAGCCCCTCCAGTCCCTCTTCGCGGATGTGGAAACGTTTGACGATGTCCTTCGCGGCCATGCCTGCAACTTTTTCCCAGACCTTTTCATTGAACTCATTGGCCGTGTCCGGACCGTAATCATTCTCGATATTGATGTACCAGAAGGCATCCACCACACGGTAGTGCCACATGAGGAACTCAAGATATGACTTCAGCTCGTCTTTTTCCATAGATTCGAACAAATCAGCCTCCATCCGACCGGTACCACCGGCCGTAATCATGGTAACGGCGACACGGCTCAAGGCCCTGCAAGGCCTGAACCCTCGGCACGCACTTTCTCCGCGATAGCTGCGAGTCGATCCCTTGACGCCGCAATCTCCGACGGCGGCAGCTCTATCGTCACGGTTCCATCGTAACCGTGGTCAAGTAAGCATCGGATGACGCCGGGGAAATCGACAATCCCCTCGCCGATCGGCAAGTGAAGATCGGCAGCCGCGTCATTACCGCCTCTATTGTCGTGGGCATGGACGTGTCCGACTCTTCCTGCCGCGGTCTCCAGGATTTCATAGGCTCTGTTCTTCTTCGAGAGGAGCTGCCCGTGCCCTATGTCCAAGGTTATCAACAGATCTTCAACGTCATGTAGAATGGGAGCCAAGTCCACGGCCCTTTCCGACAGGTTCTCCAGGGCGACTCCTACTCCATGGTCGCGGCCGAACGACACCACGCGTTTCATCATTTGCGCCTTCTCGCCGATTACCTCCGGCGGGAGGAATCTCTGATCCATCCAAAGATGCACCGTGAGAAAGTCGATTTCCATCGCATGTGCAACTCGCACGGCCTGTTCCAGTTGAGGAACATACTCGTTCCACAAATGATTCACGTCCTTCGCCGCGCCCTCACGAGGCCCGTGCGCTATTAGGAAGAAGCCGTCATCAAACCTATTTCTGGTGCCGGAATCGACCCAGGAGTGCATGGAATCCGTGTTGCCGAACACCACCTCACCGAAATGAAAGCCCAGATCCCTCAGAAAGTCGATGTGTTCGAGAGTTTTGACGTGTCCGCCATACAGCATATGCCTTACCATCGTTTCATCATAATCGGCTGCCGGGTATCATCCTAAGTTCCGGCTGCCCGATCAAGCGAGAATAGGACGCCGGGTTTGGGATACAAGACAACTAAGCTATCCCTATCTCCTCGTCGGTGAGATAGCAGGCCGGATCCGGGGCCCAAACATCCCCATGCACCGCTTCCGCGCGCACGCGGAAGTTGCCGCCGCATATGTCGAGCCATCGGCACGCGGCGCAGCGCCCGGTAACATGGCGTTTTTTGTCCTTCAGTTTCATTAGGAACTCGTCGCCGGCATCGTCCCATATCTCACTGAAAGGGCGGCTTTGCACGTTGCCGAAGCTGTGATGACGCCAGAATTGGTCCGCGTGTACGGCCCCGTCCCAAGAAACGCATCCGATGCCACGGCCGGAGTTGTTCCCTTCATTCATCTTCAAGAGCTTAAGGACTTCCTCGGCTCGATCGGGGTCTTCCTGCCGGAGCCTCAAATACAGGTACGGGCCGTCCGCGTGATTGTCCACCGTGAGGACCTCGACGGGGAGGCCCTTGCCATGGAGGCGCTTGGTGCGGTCCATGATGACGTCGACCACCTGCCTGGTTTGGGCGTGATCCAGGTCCTCATTCATTAGGTCCGTGCCGCGGCCCGCATAAACGAGATGGTAGAAGCAAATACGGGGTATGGCCTCCCGTTCGACCAAGTCGAAAACACCGGGTATCTCCTCGTAGTTACGCTTGTTTATCGTGAACCTGAGCCCTACCTTCAAGCCGGCTTCCTTGCAGTGCCGGATGGCCGCGATCACCCTCGCAAAGGTCCCGGGAACCCCGCGAAACGAATCGTGTACCTTTTCCAGCCCATCCATACTGATCCCGACGTAAGACAGGCCGATATCCTTGAGCCGGCGAGCCGTAGCGGCGGTTATCAGGGTGCCGTTGGTGGAGATCACCGCGCGCATGCCGAGCGCGACGCCGTGACCGACTAGCTCGAGAAGGTCTTTTCGCACAAGGGGCTCGCCGCCCGAAAAGAGCACCACAGGGCTGCCGAATTGAGCAAGGTCGTCCAGCAGCGCGGTCCCTTCTTCAAGAGACAGCTCACCACCGTAATCCAAATCTTCCGATTGGGAATAACAGTGGACGCATTTCAGATTGCAGCGGCGGGTGATGTTCCAGACCACCACGGGCTTCTTGTCCGCGGAGAACTGGAGGAGATGGGAAGGCAAGGTCTTGGAGTGCCTTCCGTACCGGAGAGGATCGGAGGCCTCCACCGCGCCGCAGTAGAGTTTGGAAATTCCTATCATACGAAAAACCTCGGTTGATGCCGACACGAACCGGGCGGCCGTTGCGCGATCCGGATGTGGTGCAGCGCTCAGGCGTTATCAAATCCGGAAGGTAAGTAAAGGCCTGTGGGCACGTCGGTCTCCGGCCCCGGGAGTGCCGCAGCAATGCGCGCGATCAGGCTACAGGCTCCTAGAATAACCCCGCAGCCTTGCGGATGCAACCGGCAGTAACCGTTCCGGCAGTACGGATCGTAAAATCGAGAAAGATCGGAGCGTTCCGAGGGGAGATACCCTTCGGAGCATTGCCTCCGCCATG
>JAZDOF010001006.1:0-4316 GCA_043799015.1 Pseudomonadota bacterium
GCCTTCCGGTGCATCCTCGTTCTCTACCGACCGGATGGGCGTTATCATGCCTTTGACGGGAAGTGGGAAGGCAGGATTGCTGAGATGCCGGCGGGGAAGGGAGGCTTTGGGTATGATCCGGTCTTTTATCTGCCGGAGCAGGGAATCACGGTCGCTGAACTACCGGCCGGGATTAAAAACCGAATCAGCCACCGGGCAAAAGCTGCAGAGAAACTGAAAGTCTGGCTTCAAAAGGGGACTCATGAAAACGGGGCGTAGCGCAGTCCGGTAGCGCGCCTGCTTTGGGAGCAGGATGTCACAGGTTCAAATCCTGTCGCCCCGACCAATAAATTAAAGAGGTTACGGTTATGCTGTAGCCTCTTCGTTTTTTTAATGCTTGCGGGTCTACACCAACTGGACCCTTCTTAGAGGACCGATCCAAGGGTCGGGGAATTTTTTTGATTAAAAACATATCGCCGACGGACAATGTGACAACTTATTGCCGAAACACTACACTAGCGTTGGGGTTTCCGCCAACGCCGCCAGGCCCAATAAACGAGCGGGTAGAGCAGAACCAAGATTGCGAGTGAAAGCATAGTACCCGAAATCGGTCGCGAAAAAAGGTATAGGAGGTTTCCTGTCGGGGACATGATCAGAGCCTTGCTCAAGTTGTTCTCCAGCATTGGTCCGAGGACGAAGGATAGAATTAGAGGGGCTGGCTCCATACCGAATCGCTTCATTATGTATCCCATAAGGCCGAATACAAAGGTCGCCAACACATCGCTTACACTGTTATTCAAGGCATACGCCCCAAGCAAGACGAACAAGGTGATCAAGGGGGACAGAATTCCGTAAGGCACCTTGAGGAGCTGTACAAACAGCCCAATCATGGGTAAATTAAGAACTATGAGAATGATGTTGCCAATGTACATGCTGGCGATCACTCCCCAGAACACGTCCGGCCACTTGATGAGCAGAATAGGCCCCGGTGTAACACCATGGAGCATCATCGCAGCCAGCATGAGGGCAAGTACACCGTTGGTGGGAATGCCGAGCGTGAGAAGGGGCACAAATCCTCCGACACTAGCGGCGTTGTTCGCTGTCTCGGGGCCAGCCACCCCCTCTATGGCCCCATGGCCGAACGTCTCCGGCCTTTTCGATACGCGCTTTTCGAGCGCATAGCTCAAGAGCGATGCCACGGATGGCATACCGCCCGGGATGATCCCAACGCCGAATCCGAGGAAGCTGCCCCTTACAATGGGCATGGCTGAATCCTTCCAGTCCTGAAACGTCGGAAGGAGGCTCTTGGGAGTTTCGAGTATCGATCCCTGTTCTTCTCTTTTCTCGATATTGTAAAGGATCTCGCCGAGCCCAAAGATCCCCATGGCCAGCGGTACGAGCCCGATCCCATCCTGAAGATACAGGATCCCGAAGGTAAACCGTTCTATCCCATGGATAGCGTCGGTACCTATCGTCCCCAAAAGTAGTCCGATGCATGCCATGAGGAGGCCTTGTGCCATGGACTTACCGGTCAATCCACCGATACAGGTGAATGCGAATAACATCAGAGCGAACATCTCGGGCGGCCCAAACTTCAGGGCGGCTTCGGCAAGGAAAGGGGAAATCAACATCACTGCCACCACACTAACAGTGCCACCGATGAATGAGCCGAAGGCCGACATCCCGAGCGCTGGGCCCGCTCTTCCCTGTCGGGCCATCTGATAGCCATCGAGACACGTGATGACAGCGGCAGTCTCGCCCGGGATGTTGACGAGAATGGATGTCGTCGAGCCACCGTACATGGCCCCGTAATAGATCCCCGACATCATGATCAGGGCCGTCACCATCTCCATGCCGATCGTGAGCGGTAGTAGGAGGGCAAGGGTGGCCGTGGCCCCCAAACCAGGCAGAACACCAGTCAATGTACCAAGGAAGCACCCCATGAGCGCGGCAAAGAGATTCCCGGGGGTTAGGGCAATGGTAAAACCATGGAAAAGAGCACCAATGGTATCCAAAGTCTACTCCTTATTCTGGATCTGTGCCGATCTTACCAACCCTTGGGCAGCGGGATCAGGCCTAGAGGAAGAGAAACCTTGAGAAGTATCCGAAACAGAACCAACGAGATAACCGCTGTCAAGACCGAGATCAGTATGGACAACCGCCAGGAGCGGCTTTCCACCCATCGGAGTTGCACAAACAACAGGACGACGGTCGCCAGCAGATACCCGAGCGGTTCCAGGGTGAGCATGTAAAAGGCCAGTGATCCTAGGGATATGCCGAATTTGCTCCAGCGGGACTGACCGGTCCCTTTCACTGCGCTGGGTGTTGGACTCTGGATGAGAAACATGCCCAAGCCAACCATCGCTATAGCGACGACCAGCGGCCAGAATCCGGCACCGGGGGATTTTGGGTTCCCTACCCCATATCCCCTCGAAACCACAATAACCGGAATCGCCAAGAGAATGGCTCCTATACCAAGGATTCGATCAACGTTCATGCATGATGCTCCCAAGGTGTTATTATCGATGTTATTTCTTCACCGCCTCACCGACCTGATCGTACGTGAGCTTCAAGGCTTTCCGGAAATCTTCCCCGTTGAGGTAGGATAAATCCAATTGCAGTTTGGCCGCATCGGCCTTGAACTGTGGATCATCATAGGTCTTCTTCAGGGCATTGTGGAGCTTCTGCCTGATTGGCTGGGGTACACCCTTAGGGAATACGAATCCCTTATGGTTAGCCATTTCGACTTCATACCCCAGCTCACGCATAGTAGGCGCGTTCGGTTCCAGGGGAGCGCGCTCCGGCCCTGCAGTGGCCAAACACCGAACCCGGCCCCCCTGCACCATAGCATAGGCCTCGATGGCCTGGGCCATAGACACGTCCACATGGCCTCCGGCCAAGGCGGTGATAGATTGCACGCCCCCATTGAACGGCAGGTGTTTGAGCTTAATTCCAGTCAACTTCTCCAACACCAACATGGCGGCCTGTTGGTTACCGCCCACACCACCCGAGGCATAGGAGTACTTATCAGGATTTCGCTTCGCATCCGCAATGAAGTCCTTAATGGTCTTCCAAGGGCTATCGGGCCTCACATAGAATCCGACATAGTTGACCATAATCCGGATAATGGGATCGAAATCGGTGATGGGGTTAAATGGCAGGCTCTTGAAGTGGGGCACGACCACTGTCTCGCTGCCTCCAGCCACGAGGATCGTGTAGCCGTCCGGCTTCGAGTTGTAAACATACTGCATGGCGATAACGCCGGCAGCTCCCGGCTTGTTGATGACGACCAAGGGCTGTCCAACGTACTTCTCGGCCACATTGGCAATGGCACGGGCAGTAATGTCGGTTCCGCCTCCAGGGCCAAACCCGACCAACATCTCGATGGGTTTCGTGGGATAATCCTGTGCACCTACTGGCGGTGCGCCGAACAGAATCGCACAGGCCACAGCCAGTATCCATAAGCAATTCCATCTTCTATACATAATTTCCGTCCCTGCGCGGGATCGCCCCGACTGTTTGGAATTGTCGCCGTTGTAATGTACTGTCTGTCTTTTGATAATGAGGAGTCGACGGTTACAACGTTTTTCTGAGTACATCTTTCACCTCCTAAGTTAGAGTGTTTAGGCGATTACTTTATTTCATTGTGTAATATTCCTCTGTCGCTTGCAACAAGCAAACCTGATAATCCGATAAGATACTCCTCTCAATTACTTCTAAAGTTATTGTCCATTTTTACAATATTTCCATCTTTCATCACCAGACGCAAGTTTTTCAAGGCTTTGATGTCATTGAGGGGGTCGCCCTTTACAATCAAGATATCGGCGAACTTGCCCACCTCTAAAGTGCCTAGTTTCTCCCGTGCTGCGCAAACTTCGGCTCCTGTTTTGGTTGCCGCTATGATTACGTCCATCGCTGGCAGACCAAATTCTACTAACTTGGCAAGGTTGTCGGCCATAACTCCGTGGCGGCCATCCGTTCCAACGGCTATTTTTATCCCTTTTGCAGCCACTTTCTGGATTATCTGAGGAAAAGGAAACTCTTTGGCCAGTTTCGCCCGATTGGCGACTACGATGGGATTCGCCAATCGGTTCTTAAACTCATGGTCCAATAAAACTATAGGATTGGCTACAAAGTAGGCATTTGTTCTGGCCATTTTTTCTATGTCTTCATTGGTCATGCCACTACCGTGTTCGATGGTATCTACGCCAAGCTCAAGGCAGTCAATGAGTCCCTGACCGCCACAGCAATGGGCGGCTACCATACGTCCGTGGCGGTGAGCCTCATCGACTGCGGCAGCTATCTCTTCCCTTTTCATGTATTGCTGGTTTACTTGC
>JAZDOF010001011.1:0-4296 GCA_043799015.1 Pseudomonadota bacterium
TTGAGTAGGCGAAGATCCGTCTGATATGACGGCGCCATCCTGTAAGGACCGGCAAGATGCCTGTACAACCGTTCCGTTGCCGGCTCGTCGTTCTTCCCCGCATCTCGCCAAGGCCGGCCGGCGGACAAAGAATTCCGTACTCGCTGTAGCCCACCAAACTCAATCTAGCGAAAATCCTCCGGTTCGAACGCTTTCCCCTCTTCAACCGCTCTTCGTAACGGCCGCCCCAGAATCCAAACCACGTCCCTCGGAGGCAGTCCCGTGCCGGGCCTGGAAAACACCACATCGGCCTGCGCGGGTCGATACCCGGCGGGTAAAGGCCGGGCCGCCGTACAAGACAGCCTGAAGTCGAGTCTGGCCGCACGTTCCGCCGCTGTGGGCCCTATTATCGCATCGCCGAGACTCATTTCCATACGTCGAATTGAAGCGACAAGCACTCTGAATTCCTCCGGGTCGGCGGAAAAACGATGGTCGGGCCCTGGAAGCCCTTTGTCCAAGGTGAAATGTTTTTCTATAAAGCAGGCCCCCAGGGCTATCGCCCCGATAGCTGCCGTAATGCCCTCGGTATGGTCGCTTAGACCGGCCGGGCAACCGAATACCGATGCAAGGACCGGAATCCTTCTCAAGTTGACCTGTTCGGGCGGGGTAGGGTATGAACTCGTACAGTGCAGCAGAATCAAGTCCTTGCCTCCCGCATCCCTGAACGCGCGGACCGCCTCGTCGATCTCCGCCGGATAGGCCATTCCGGTCGATAACACCACAGGAAGGCCGGTAGCGGCCATGAACCTGATGAGAGGCAGATGGACGAGGTAGTCCGATCCGTTTTTCAGAAGTGGCGCTCTGACGGAAACCAGGTCACGCACTCCGTCTTCGCTCGTCGGCGTACTGAAAAACGTGACTCCTCTTTCTTCACAGTGAGTCTTGAGGCGCCTCATGTCATCGCCGTTCAGCTCACACCTCTTGAACAATTCGTAGCAGGATTCTTCACGCAGCTCGCCTTGAGACAAATACCGATACGTGAGTGAGCGGTCCCTGATGAAATCCTCGGTACGATAATTCTGGAACTTTACCGCATCCGCACCCGCGTCCGCCGCGGCATCGATCAGCATTCGGGCCAGGTCCAAGTCTCCGTTGTGGTTAATGCCGATCTCCGCGGCCACGAAGCACGGCTGTCTTGGCCCGATGAAGCGGTAACCCACTCGCACTACTTTAGTCATATCTCTTTCTCCGGATCGTCCGACAATCGCGCCATGACCTCTACCACACGCGCAGCCCCGTGACCGTCGACTAGAACGCGCCCTGCCGCGCTCATGGCGGCCCTCCGGGATGGGTCGAGCAGCAGTCCGGTCAGCATGCCGTTTAGATCAGGGTTCAATCCCTCGCCACGGCCCCTTCCGCCGGCATCCAGCCCGCAACCCGAAGCCTCAAGCGCTTTTGCGATGCCTGCTTGGTTGTCGGCAAGAGTCACGACAACACAGGGCAATCCCATATAGGCCAGTTCCCAGCAGGTGCTTCCCGCAGCGCTCACGGCCACGTCGGCCCAGGCCATCAGTGTCGCCATGTCGGCAACGTTGGTGAGAACTTCCAAGTTTGGCTTCCAACGTTCGGCCGCTTCGAGTATTTCGCGGAATCGAGGATTTGCGGCCCCTACTACTACTCTTATTTCAAAATCACTAAGCTTGATGCCCTCAATGGCATGCAGCACCGACGCCGTCACTCCATGGTCTTCACCGAATCCAAGGGTAACGAGCAGCTTGCGGCCCTGTGGGGAAACGGTTCGGGTCCATTCCCGCCAAACCGCGAACTCGGGTCGAAGAAGCGCGTAAGACGGTCCGGCCAACAACTGCGTGTCCGGATGCCGGCGGTAAGTCAACTTGCCCGATCCTGGGTTCTGGTTCAACAGCAACCGTGCGTGATACCGGGAGTGATGAGCCGTGTCGTCGATGATCAACAAGTTCCGGCATGCACTCCGCAGCGCGGATTGGTAACGCGGATCGAAATGGTACCCGTCGAGCACCACCCAAGCCGGATTCGACCGAGGCCTCTTTTTCATCAACGTGTCAAGGGTTTCGAGCGTCGATATTAGGTCGTCGGGATGGGGGTGTGCGTGTTCCAGAGAAATGCATTCGATACCCGAGGATGCAATTCGGTCATATAATCCGGCATTGTCGCAATGAACCAAGAAAACGGCCCTTCCGTTCCAGGCGGTCCATTCCCGTGCCAGGGCCGAACAACGCATAAGGTGTCCTCCGCCGATAGTAGTTCCTCCATCCGCGCGAAGGAGCAGGCACCGCCCCGTCAGATCTTTTTTTGCCGGATATGTCGGTTGATGTCCATCCATTCCGGGTGAACCTTCAGGATATCGACCACTTCGGTCCAAGAAAAATGGTCATGACCAAAATGTTCATATATCTTTCTTACGAATTCAAGATCTTCGGGAACGTCCACCGTCCATCTCATGTGACGGTAGTCCCCGTCCCCGGATACGTCCCTAACACGAAACAGACCCAGGTTGTGGTACACGTATGTGGTCACATGCTCGCGTGATGACATATCCGTATCGTCTTTCCATATGCGTGCTAAGACGGGAAATAACATGGCCTCACAATCGAGCCCTATGGGGTACGATCTTTCTTGAATGCGGTTTGCCGCAAACTCGACGGCTCCGTCTGCGTCCGCCGGTGCCGCTATGACGTCATCAATGAGATCGGGGTCTATTAGGGGGCAATCGGAAGTCACGCGTACAACGATGTCCGCTCCGCGTTCCAGGGCGGCCCGGTAGTAACGGTCGAGCACGTCGGATTCGCTTCCCCGGAAGCAAAGCCAACCGTTGTCTTTACACAGATCGTGGATGACGTCATCTTTCGACAAGGTGGTGGTAGCCACCACGACCTCGTCAATTCGCCGCGCCCTCATTACCCGTTCAACGTGCCGGGTCAGCATGGGCTTCCCCATAAGGTCCATCATGACCTTGCCCGGTAATCGCGTACTGCCCGTTCTTGCTTGCGTTATGGCTACGATCTTCATTGGTAAGTCTTTCCGGTCCCATCGACCAAATTCTTGAGGCGTGCATGGTACTTTGAATGCCTCCAAAGGGATAATCCCAAAAGGCTATTCATCCGGCCGCCGGTGAACGAGTCGTAATGCCGCTTGAAATAAGGGCATGCTTCGATGGCTTCAATCAATTCCTTGTAATGCGGGTGCGGCATAAAAATGACATCCGGAGGTCGTGTCCCGAATACATATTCCTCCCGGAATCCGTTCAAGGCAATGGATGTATCGTTCAATCCCGCCAGGTCGATTACTCTTTTTCCCGGGTTGAAGGCGGCAACCCTGCCGACCTCCGTCGTGGCAATCACCAGATCGTCGGGCAAGGACGATATTTCGGGAAGTAAAGGCCAGTAACCGGACCATCTTGCCTCATATTCCTTCTTTAGGTCAAAACTCAACGGCGCGCATGCTGGGTTTTTTCGAGCCTGAAGATAAGCGTAACCTGATGACGCTACCCCCGCGATTAAGACCAATACCGTAACCCCGGACATGAATGCCCGGCGGTTGACCGTTCTTTCAATTCGGTCTCGGAACCCCGAGGCGCCACCCATGATGTGGTCCAAAGAACGGCCGGCAACATATGCCAAGGCCGGAATGGAGAGACAGTAGAATCTGGATCGGTAGGACATGATTTGCAGAACGAAAAACAAATAGTAAGCTAAAAACAAGGCGATAGATATTACTAGTCCCGATTCCAGGCAAGACCCGGAGCTTCTCCGCCACATGAGGCTGAAACACAAGTTTGCCGAAATGACCCCGAAGAAGGGAAACAGCCCCATGACGAAATAGATGAACTGCCTCAAGGGAATGTATTGATATTGCTTGTGTATAAAAGGCCCGTACAGGCCGCCCACCTTCGCGTGGAACGAAAGAGGGACCGCTGATCCGAAGTAAGCCTGCGCCGTCGCTGCAACGGCAAGACTGACGGCTGCGCCGGTCAACAGGACTATCACCCATCTCCGGCCCGCATTGGGGGTGGAACGGTCGAAACAGGCCAGCCAAAGGGGCACTGCTATGGTGAAAACCATCAGATCCGGCCTTGCGGCAAAAGCGAACCCCCCCACCAACGCGGCCGCCGCGCCCCAGGCCCACCTGCCTGCGGCAAAGTATCTCTCAATGGTCAAAAGGTATAACGCCGCGTAGGCCATGGCGAAAGTCGTATCCATACCCGTCACGAAGTGGAAGGACCAATATAGCAGGGACAAGCTCGCGGCAACACAGATTATGAACGTTCGCACACCCCGA
>JAZDOF010001029.1:0-2836 GCA_043799015.1 Pseudomonadota bacterium
TCATTTCAACATGGAATGGTTAATAGGTTTGAACCTGTTCTTTGGGTTACCGTGGATACTGGGTATGGGCCTGGGCGAAATCGCCCGCGTAAACGGCATAACGAATCTTAAGAAGTTTAAGGGCTTAGCTAAGCTCATGAAATGGAGAAGCAGGCCCAAACCATCACACCCCTCGGGACCGAATGACCTGGGGGACGAATCAAGATCGGCGGAAACTGCCGATCCAGGCCCATCGACACCGCCGCAGACGAAGAAGAGACCTCATGGGAGAAAACGGCGCGGTTGGTAGAAAGCCCGAAAAAGATCATCCACCCGGGATTTTGATCTGGGAACGCCGCCGTCTCCATCGACCTACCTTTGCAGAATCCGTTCAGAAGAAGACTCAGAACTAACCTAACTCTCACATCTCCTTAACTTCCTGCCTCTAAAACTGTCGTAGGGGCGGTTGTGCCGGCCCCGAGTCCCTCGGGTCCAGCGCGCTTCATGACGGCGAAAACCGCATCGGCGCGGTTTACGCCTTTTGCTTGAACACTTGAGACCAACGGAAAGGAATACGACAGTGGTTCGAATAAAGGCATTAACGTTGGCGGCTGTTTTATGCGCACTTTTCGCTGCGGAATCCGGATGGGCGCAATCTCAAGCTTCGGATGAAGAAGTGCTGAAACTGACTTGCTCGCGATACACGTTCTTCCAGGCAACGGACCTGGGTAGGTGGTTCGAAGAGCGCCGACCGGGCGTCAAGGTGGTCGTGACCTATCAAGACCAATCCGATCACTTCCATGCGATTACCCAAGGGTCGTGCGATGCCCTGGTTACCCTGGGAGGGCTGGACCCCGAAGTGAAAACGGAAGTCAAGGAAGTGGGAGGTAATCTGGAGGAGCAAACCGTCGGTTGGGGGGGAATAGTCCTGGTAACCAATCGTGACAACCCGGTAAACGAACTCACCCTTGACCAAGTCCGGAAAATATTCCTTGGGGAATACCGGAACTGGACCCAACTCGGGGGGAAATTTGAGCCGATAATTACTCTTTCGAGAGACGAAACAATATCCGGGACCGCTAGGTTCCTCGAACAAAGCCTTTTACAGGGCCATCCCGTGCATCAACAAACGGTAAGGCTTTTGGACCACGATATAGCCCGTGCGGTTCGCGAACGCCCCGGGGCCATAGCCGACGCGCGGTACGTGGAAGCGGTCAGAGCAAGAAGCAAGGGCTTCCTGAAAATCCTGGGCTTGAAACATGACGGCGATTCACCGGTAATCATGCCCACGATCGACACAATCCAGAACTGCACGTACCCCCTGTCCGCTCCCATGGTCATGACCTACGATACCAGACTCGCGAAACCGGGACTCCGAGAATTCGTGTCCTTCTGGGCGCGCAGGGGCATCGTCAAACACTACTCGGAGGTCGCAAGATAATCCTGGTATTTTCGACCCCCGAAGTGTTGCAATGAAAGATGGTTCCGTGAGACCCCGGCAGTTGACCCGTAGCCGGTGATGGAACATGTAGGGGCGACCGGCGGTCGCCCTTGTTCAAAACCTTCGGCAACCGGTGTACGACCGTTGTCACGCGAAGCGGAGTATCTTATCCAGCGGCTCCCGGTCGCTCCTGAAAACGCTTGCCGGCGCGTCGGGATGAGGGTAGCCCACCGCAATTCCGATGACCACCTTTTTTGTCTGGGGTATCTCCAACACTTCCTTGACGATGTCCGGAAAATGCATGGACGCGGCGAGAAAGATAGTCCCGAGTCCTTCCTGAGCCGCCAGATAGCATATCGTGGTGCCTATGGAACCGACGTCCAGGCACGCGTACGGCTCATTGAGCTCCCCGTCGATGGTCAGATAAATGCACGCAGGAGCGTCGAAAAACTTGTACATATTAAGGTAGTGTTGCATGCGGGCCGCTTTGTCTTCGCGCTCGATGCCCATCGCGGTGAAAAGAGACCTTCCTAGGCCTACGTACCGTCCCATGTGAAGGTTGGGAAAACGTTCGGGCATGGCTATATCGGAACGAGGGCGAGCCCCCTGCTTTCCTTCGGCCTCAAAGGCCTCGGTCAATTTACGTGCCTTTTCACCATCGGCCACTACGATTTCCCAAGGCTGGGTGTTTCCCCACGACGGCGCCCATCGTGCCGTATCCACTATCTTACTGATCGTTTCACGCGGAATCGGGTCGTGCAGGAAGAGCCGTACGCTGCGTCTATTCCGCACGGCATCATTAAGTTCCATGATGTACCTCCGGATACCGGACCGACCGGGTAGCCCCCGTTACCGCCAGGGACGGGCGGAGTCATCCCGCCTTCGGCGACCGGCATAATTCTCTTGTCGTTGCCCCGCGGAACCATACCACGGTCGATGATCGGATTCCAGGTCGAGCGGTTCGCACTTCGTCATTCGGAACTCTCATTCCCAGTCCTCCCGTGCTTCACCGGCCCAGTCTTGGGACCGCCGGACCCAGCGAGTCCGAGGCTCGAAAGCGGCGAGGGAAGGGTGCCTGCCCGAGCAGCCACGTTGAACCCCACCGCCGGGCCGGCTTTGCCGGCATCCGAGGCACCATCCGCAGAAACTTCCGCCATGGCGGGCTTCGCGACGAGGCCCCTTACCGGCCCGGTCGCCTGCTTCTTCTTTTCAGGCCCCGGTACCGGGCCGGCCGCTTGGGCTTCATTAGGGGTCGATCCGGAAACGGCCGTGATCCTTGAAGAGGTGAAGCCGGGTTGGCCCACATCAATGCCCACATCCACCCGCCAAGCCTTTTCGGGGTTCTTTTTCGCCGCGAGTTCCACTTTCAATACGCCGTTGAAAAACTCCGCGGATTTCACCATAAGGTCGGAAGGC
>JAZDOF010001055.1:0-5501 GCA_043799015.1 Pseudomonadota bacterium
TACAAACGCGGAATACGAACGCATACTATCGATGGCGGACGCGGACGGCGTCATTGATTCGCAGGAGCGCAAACTCCTGGGCCAACTTCAGGACATGATAGAAAGTAAGATCGTAACGCGGGTTGCCGGTTAACGGTTCTAGGCCGGAGATGTTTCTTCGTGCCGGTCGAGCACGTCGCGCGTGGAACGGCTCGCCCGGCACTATAGTCTCACGCGTAGAGAATTGCGGGAATCCCGAACCCTTGAGTGAACAGAAACGAGCAGCCGTTAGTGCGGGGTTTATCCCCGCCCGCAATATGAAGACCCGACGACGGGCGGGGATAAACACAGTCGCTACGTTACGTTTGGTTCCACCGGCTTTTGCTTTCCCGCAAATTTCAGGGAGCGTCACTATAACTCCGAACGATGCAACGCGATACTTCTCGTATCATCCGGCGTCCGACCGTGCGTCGGCGTTCACAAGGCCGGTCACAACTCCCGGCCCCGGATAACGCGACTAGAGTTGGCCATGTGGGGGCCGGGACCGGACGTCCCTAATCTCTGCGGAGAACTCATCATGAATTGCTCTACCGTGATCGAAACCGATTTGTCGCCCCTAACGCTTGTCGGCCGCGGAAAGGTGCGTGATATATATGATCTAGGAGATCAGCTCCTCATCGTGTCCACGGACCGCATCTCCGCGTTCGACGTAATCCTCCCCGATCCGATCCCGGACAAGGGGAGCGTCCTGAACCGCCTCAGCGCTTTCTGGATGCAACAAACCGAGACAATAGTACCCAACCATTTCATGTCTGCCGATCATTTGGATTATCCCGAGGTTTGCCGACCCTTCGATGCGGTTCTCCGCGGTCGCAGCATGTTGGTAAGGAAAGCCGTTCCGTTCCCGGTAGAATGTGTGGTACGCGGTTATATCATCGGCAGCGGTTGGAACGACTATCGCCGAACGGGCCGGATATGCGGCATCGAGTTGCCTGCCGGCTTGAAACTGGGGGACAAGCTGCCCGAGCCCATCTTCACGCCGTCAACCAAGGCCGACTTGGGCGGTCACGACGAGAATATCTCTTTCAAACGGGTAATAGACCTTGTGGGGAAGGAGAATGCCGACCGACTCAGGGATCGATCCATTGAGCTCTACTTACACGGATCGCGCTGGGCCGCGCAACGAGGCATAATAATTGCCGACACCAAGTTTGAATTCGGAACATGTGAAGGGGTCCTCACGTTGATCGATGAAGTCATGACCCCGGATTCATCGCGGTTCTGGCCCGTCGACCGGTACTCCCCCGGAATGTCCCCGCCTTCTCTGGACAAGCAGTTCGTGCGTGACTACCTGGAAGGGCTCCAATGGAACAAGAAGCCCCCCGCGCCTTCTCTGCCTCCGGAGATCATAGAGAAAACCAGAGAAAAATACCTGGAGATACACCGAATACTTACAAGTCAGGACATTTGATCGGAAGCGCGAGCCGGGGGGTTATCCTTCATTTGAGCGCTTCCGGCCATGGTCGCTCGCGGGGATGAGTTCCGGGTCGTTCCTTGGGAGCTTGCGTCGTTGTTGCCTTCCTCGCAATGACGCACATCCCGTTCTTAGCCTTTTCAGGCCGGCATCCTACTCCGGGCGGCCTCTTAGAAACCTTGAATACCTTACTCGTCATCCAAACCCAAACGGGCGGCCAAATCGTCGGGTATCGTCAAATCCACTCCGGCGCGCTTCAATACCGTGACGAATCCCGCAGGCAGAGCAACCTCCATATCCAGGCGGACCGTGTACGAAGGGACCTTGTGACCGTAGAACCTGGAGTGCCATCCCGTGATGGGGTCGAGAGACCCCTTGGCCGACTTCAGCGAAACTCCCCTCGGCTTCAAGACCGCCGTTTCCAACTCCCCTGAATTGCTTCGGGCCAGAATTCTCCCCTCTTCCGTCTCTTTCAGCTCCCATTCCGGGGACCAATGCAACGACCATTGAAGTCGATGCCGGCCTTTTCCCGTAACTCTGTCGCGGATAATTACGCCACCCTCGGGCAGGTGAGCCGCCAATCGTTCGTGGACGACCCCGAGGACCCTGATCCTACCGCCGAGAAGCCGCCACGAGTCGGTCTCCACGGGACGGTACGTTTCGATGTCCAAGGGTAATGCCCATACGAAGCCGCCCAAAGCAGGCGACTGGTCCCCGTCATCAACGCATACCGTATTGTGCGCGGATGTGGACCGGAAGCAATCCCTCCACATACGCGGCCCGTTGTACGCGTACGTGCCGGGATCCGCCACCGCGGGCATGTTATTGTAATACAGAATGAACGATAGCCCGTCCGAATGGCCGTGGCCGTATCTCGGCGGAAGCCCCAGAGGGCCGGCGTCGAATACCAGGTGAAAATCGCGATCCCTACTCACCTGATACCCGCCTCGCGGATAGACCGTCAGTTTGCCCGACGGCACTCCGGACTCCGGGCCCGTCTCCTCCGAGGGGGCCTTCAGGGCGTCGAACGTTGCCCGGCCTTCCGATCCTAAGATAAGGAACGATTCCGCTGGAAAGCCGTCAATCCCCTCCGCATGCTTGGGATCGCCCAATAGGACGGCCGAGGAGGCAAATATCGGCCTAAAGTCCCAATAATCCGCCAGTCCCCAACCTATGGCCGACCCCGTGTCGGAGTCCCCTATCATGGGGATTCGCTTCGGGTCGGGAGAAAGACTCTTCAGGAAAGCGATGCATGCCTTGAGTCGAGGTACTATTGATCGGGCGGGAACGAAATTGTTCCACGAAGCGGCATGGAGCACAGGGAGGAGGAATTCGGCAACGAATCGCGCATATCCCGTAGTTTGCTCGGCATATACGCCGTCGGGCAATATGAGCTTGGGTACCACGTCTTTCAAAACACCCATTGATAGGTCACGCCGCCGCGATGAATCCGAGAATACCGGGTAGAGCAACGACATGTGAAGCAACGCCGCCGCTTCACCCAATATGTGGTTGCTCAATGCGTGAAAAAGGGACAACTCCCGCTCGAGCACCAAAACGTGGAGATAAAGGCATGGAACAAATCGGTCCATAAACCCCTCGTCCCATCCCGGCGCGTCCATGCATACCGCGTGGCATCGCATGAACGCCAGGGCCCGCAATGCCACCTCGAGGTTGCTGCTCCATTGAACGCCGAAGGGGTAACGCACGGTGCTCATCCAGCTTTCCAGTTGATCCGAGGCTTCCCGGGAATACCTCTCGTCGCCGGTGATGCGCCACGCGGCCCCCAGCACCGGAAGGTGCTGAAACCTGTTAAGCTCCCATGACCATTTCACATCTCTTTCAGGGTGGTAAGGGTCGTGGTGGAATCGGATGTCGGGGTGGTATCCTGAAGGCCAATCCTCGTCCGGTGACGATTCGTCAAAAGTCGCCGACCAACGGAAAGGCCTTGAGATTAGGACTTCCTTCCACTGAAAGAGCCTGATGCGTCCTTCAAGGATCCGGTCCGCCCGCGTCGTGATATCCTCCGCTGCCTCGGGATACGTTTCGACGAAATCCCGCCAGAACGAAGTCTCGTGCAGCCCCCCCAGCGGAAGTCGCCGTCGCAGCGAATCGTTGAACGGTTCGGTAATTGATTCACCCGCAGGTATGTCGAGCCATTGACCACGAGACTCAAGAAGCCGCTCGATGGAGTATCGCTCTTTCAATGCTTCGAGGTTGCGACGCTCGTGCCGACGTCGCAACCATACGCTTGCTTTCCTGTAGGCTTCGATCGGGGTTACGTCGGCGATTCGACGGGCGTAGTAAAGTATTCGATCAGTGGTCATGACGTTCGGCCGGCGTGATCCTCGGGTCTCTCCCGATAAGTTTCTCCAGTACCTGTAAATAGTTGCCGTACTGACCGTCCCACATTAGGGCGCGCGCACGAGAAGCAGCGTTCTCGATCATCCGGCCGCGCTCTTCCGGCCGCCGATACAGATCCACTATGATTTCGGCCAGCGCCTCATGGTCGCCGGAGGGGAAAAATGCCACCGCCTCCTCCCCGAAGAGATCTTCCAAGACGGAGAGGCGAGTGGCCGCCATACAGAGCCCCACCGCGGCCATTTCGGGTATCTTAAGGGAAAGGGCCACATCCATGTGACAATCGCGACGTGCCGGATAAAGCCCCACATCGGCTTCTCGCATGACCCGCGGCATATCTTCCAGAGGGTGAGGATGGTCCAGGTCGATCATGTCGTCCACGGAGAGTTCTCGCGACAATTCCAGGACTTCCTGAAGCCCCGTGCCCTCATCCACAAACCTTGGAACGATCCTTAACCTCAGCCCTGGGATACTGTCCCGGACCAGGGGCAGCATCCTAATCGCCACATCCAGGCCGTACCGCGGAGCGACCGTTCCCACGTAGAGCAGCGTGAAACCGTCCCGGTGAACGGGGTCCAACCCCACGTCCGGTCCGGAAAAGATCAGAGGGTCGGGCGCGTTCATGACAACCGTTATTTTTTCCGGATTCGCCCCACGTCCGGCCAGTATGCGCTTGAACGAATCGGTTGCCGTAATAACCGCGTTGCTGAACAGCACGGATATCTTCTCAAGGACGGCCTGGGCCCTTACGAGGGGATGATTGGCGGCCACGCCCAGCTTGGACATGGTGATCTCGGGTATGGGGTCATGCACGTCCAAAATTACCGGACAACCTCGAAGACGTGGAATTAGCGCGCAAAAGACTAGAAAATCCGGCATATTGTTGACATGCACCACGTCGTAACGGTTCTGTAGGTCAAGACGGGTAACGAAAAAAAACATCAGCAAGGCGGACACGGCCCACTGCAATATGTGCCTGAAGCCTTCCTTGCGTTTTCGAGTCAACGGCACCGCGTATACGCGTATGTTCGGGTCCGCCGGCTTCTTGTCCCCCTCTCCTGCGGCCAAGCAAACCACGTCGATCGTCCAGCCGTCCGCCGCGAGGTATTCCGCGTAGCGCCTCACTCTCGGGTCGCTTTGGTACACGGCATGCACTATCATGCAGGCCCTCATGCGGGATTGGCGTTTCAATCATCCTCCCTTTAAGTTCCCAAATGCTGTTAGGCCAAGGCTGCCGGCGCCGACGCAGCGGTCTACAGGAACCTGTACACGAAGCCGGGGATGTGGTACGACCGTTTGTTCAATACCACCCCTAGGACTTTGGCGCCACTGGACTTGAGTTTGTCCAGGGCATAGGTAACTACTTCCGAGCGCGTTCGGTTGGATTCGATGATCAACACCGAACGGTCGGCCACTTCGGAAAGAGCGCATGCGTCGATGAAAGGGTGAACCGGCGGACTATCGATCAGGACGTAACGGAATTTTCTGCGCAGTTGCTGAATGAGCTCCACCAAGTAGAGGCGGGACATGTCTTGCACCAGAAACGCCTTGTCCCTTCTGTGGGGCTCGGCGGGAAGGAGCGAGATTCCCGGCACCTCCAGCCTCACAAGCGCTTCCTCCACGTCAATCTTCCCTTCCAGCACCGTCTGAAGGGCTTTCTGCTTGTTTATTCCGAAAATCTCACAAA
>JAZDOF010000017.1:0-2120 GCA_043799015.1 Pseudomonadota bacterium
CCGGGGGCCATTTTCATGACGGAAAAAGAAATAACCGTTATCCCAATAAGGACCGGAATCATCAGAAGAAGGCGTTTTCCGATGTAAAACCCCATATTTCCTCGTTCCTGCTCTTCCCGGCCGGGGGCCGCACTCTAGGGCTGAATCTGATACTTCTGCTGCGGCAAAGGAACATACCACTTGTCGAAGTTGTAGCCAATACCGGCCGCCGCCGGTTGCACCCCGTGAATTCGCGCGTGGATGATCGGGAGGGCGTCTTGGACCCATAGAAACGTATACGGCTGGTCCTCCGCGATGATTTCTTGGAAGCGGTCGTAGTATTTCTTCCTTTCCTGCGGATCGTACGTGGACACCCCCTGCTCCAGGAGGCGGTCAACCTCTTCGTTCTTGTACGACATAAAATTCAATTGGTGCTCACCGGTCTTTTGGGAATTCCAAATGTCCATCTGGTCGGGGTCGATGCCTATCCCCCATCCCAGAACACATGCCTCGTACTTACGCTTATTGATGAAGTTCTTGAGAAAAGCCGCCCATTCGATGACTCGAATGTTGACCTTTATGCCCACACTCTTCAAGTCCCTCTGTATGATGGTGGCAGCGTTCTTCCGCAAGTCGTTTCCTTGATTTGTGATGATGGTGAATTCAAACGGCTCCCCGTCCTTGTCCAATATACCGTCCCCGTTGGTATCCCGCCAACCGGCTTCCGCGAACAACAGCTTCGCCTTCGTGACATCGTGCGGCCACTTTTTCACGTTGGGGTTGAACCACATGGTGTCCGGCTTGTACGGTACGTGCGCGACCTCTCCGAGACCGAGCAGTACCCCGTCCACGATCGACTGCCGGTCGATGGCGCTGGTGATGGCCTGTCTGACGCGCTTGTCCTGAAATTTGGGCTCGAGAAGATTGAACCCGAGATAGGTGTACCCAAAGGCCAGATAGCGGTACTTCCTAAAATTCTCATTGAAGAACTTGGTCTCGGTCTGACGTCGGAATTGCAGAGGCGTCAAACCCATCTGGTCGATCTTGCCTGCCTTCAACTCCAGAAACATGGTGGCAAGATCGGGTATGGTCCTGGTCAAGACCCTAGCTAAGTAAGGCCGTCCGTCAAAGTAGTCCGGAAAAGCATCCAAGACTATCTTCTCACCGGTTTTCCATTCAACGAACTTAAACGGTCCCGTGCCCACCGGCTCACGCTTCAAAGGGCTCTGAGTCGCATCTTTACCCTCCAGCAAATGCGCGGGCAGGATGGATTGCCCCCAAGACCCAAGGGACGGAGCGAAGGGTCGGTCATATTTGATCTCGAAAGAGTGCTCATCCAGGATACGAAACTCTTTTATTCTCAGAAAGTTGGAAGCGTAGGCCGTAGGTGTCTTCGGGTCGATGATCACCTTGTACGTGTATTCCGCGTCCCTGGACGTGAAGGGTGCGCCATCATGCCATTTTACGCCCTTCTTGAGAAAAAACCGTATACGAAGCTTGTCCTCGGCGATCTCCCAGCGCTCGGCCATGTCACCCACAAGTTTTATGTCCTTGTCGTACTTGACCAGGCCGTTGTATATCAGGCCCGTAATATCGAAGCTGGCCGAGTCCGAGGCCAGAACCGGGAGTAGTACGGACGCATCGCCTATACTGCCCCGTACGATCATGTCCCCATAAGCGGGCTGTGGCTGTCGGACCGCAACCTCGGCCTCCGAACACCACGCCCATCGCCCGCCGGCCGTCACGGTTACGGCTATCAAGACCGCGAGTAGAAGACAGAGCCGTTTTGATCCCAACTAGTTTACTCCTGTAACGGATTAAGAGTTCCCGATCGGCGACAAGGAACGCAGGGCAAGGATCCCGGCACGGATGGCGGCCGACACCGCGCCGCCCCATCGGTCAACGGCCATGGCGCTGATGAACGGCTCCGGGTCAGGCCACACGCGAAGGCACCGGACGATTTCCTCAAACCGGTGTGCGGCCGGCGGGCATCTCCCGATACGGAAATCGGTCATCGTCGCTTTTAGATTCCGCACGGACTATATGCGAAATCAGTCCCGGTGGGAAGGGCATTCCTGTGGAAAATGGTAACCCTTCACTTACGGGCGGGAAATTCCAATCTCAACGTGGCGCAGGCTTTC
>JAZDOF010000032.1:0-2048 GCA_043799015.1 Pseudomonadota bacterium
TGTCATATGTGGAGAATGAACCCGCCGCGGTAATCGACGGGTCCATCTCCCTCGTGGATGAGGACGGGGACAATATTCAGAGTGCGACGATACGGATTACGGGCAACTACTGCAACGGGCAGGACATGCTGAGCATCCACCCGCGTCATTTGGCCCCAGGGGTAACTGCGGCCTGGGACGCGATGACCGGTACGCTCACCCTGACCGGATCTGCCGGTCCGGCGGATTACGAAGTCATGCTGGAACACATAGAATACGCCAATGTCGCCGATGATCCCAATACGGAAGACCGAACCCTAACTTGGACCGTCAATGATGGGCGATTGGATTCCGAGGCACGGACGACGACCGTCACCGTTGCCTCGGTGAACGATTCGCCTGTTCTGACCGTTCCGGGCGAACAAAGAACAGCTCAAGGCACCACGTTGACCATATCAGGCATATCCGTACATGATGTTGACGTGAATTCGGGGACCGGCATCCTGGAGGTCACCCTGGATGTGGACAACGGTACCATTACACTATCGAGCTTGACGGGAATTACTTTCGCCCCGGGTGGTTCAAACGGAACCGGCCGCATGACGTTCACGGGATCCTTGGGCGACATTAACGCGGCCCTTAATGATCTGCAGTTCGCGAGTTCGGCAGGCTTCTCAGGAAATGCTCTACTGACGCTCAACATCAATGATCAAGGAAACTTCGGTGGTGGAGGGACCGTTGCCGACACCTCAAGAGCCATTACCATAACCGTCACGAACGTTTCGGGAAGCGATGATGACGGGGGGCAACCCCTGCGCTGGGATCCGCCGAGCATGGGCGGAAATTACGCGGAGGCGGACGGAGGAGTGATCCGGACTGCCCCGTCCGGTTTTGTGGATGCCGTCTTGGCTTACATGACCGAGGCGATGGGGATGCAGGGGTCCTTATGGGAGAATTGGGCTTCCCAAATGGTACAATCAGGTCAATGGAGTAATTTCCGAGCGTACGTGGCGTCCGCGTTGACGGGTGAGGATCAGGAAAGCCGAGATCAAGCGTGGGAAGATCTTTTTGGGTTCATTCATCAGAGAACGCATAAGGGCATATCTATAGGTTTAGGACTGGAGGAATTCCTTGCAAGGCTTCATGAGCTGCAAATAGGCATGCCCGATAAATTCCATCTCGTGTTCAATTGTGCGAGCATAGAGATTTGGGAATGGTTGAACGCATTGAATTCCCCGCATGAGGGTCCGGCAGATTTCGTTACGGATCTCCGAACACCGGCGTTTGACGGCTCGTCCCGAGGACTCGACGCAGTTGCCCGGACCTTCGACATGGGCAAACCGACATTTCTTGACATTTTCTTGGCGGGAAGGCCTGACAACGTTCCCTACGGCGTGGAGACGGGCAACGCCGAAAACGCGGTATCGGGTCCCGGGAATCCGGAAGCGATGGTTTTCGACACTAACAAGGTCAGCTTCCTTGATTTACTTAATGTCAGCCCTTGAACCCCGATGGGCGGTTCATTGCCTTTGGACCACGCAAGCCTGACGATTGCCGGAAAGGGTGGGGAAACGTTATCATATACCGCCCCAATCTTCGTCACCCTCATCATCCTCGTCGTCGTTTTGATCATCGTCGGGCTCGACCCTTGAAGCCGCTTCCGCCGCGGCAATCCAAGCAGGACGTGAGCGGAACCGGTCCTCATCGACGGCCGCTTCCGAATCCAAAACGTAATGACGTATGGCTTTGCCTCCAACATCAATCGCGACCCTGGTGCCGGAGGGTATGTCGGCAAGCACTCGGGAGATCGAGCGGGAACGCTTTCGTCCGGATCTGTTCTATAGACTCGCCGTGCTCTCGATTACCGTTCCGCCCTTGCGGCAAAGAGGCGAAGACATCCCCGCGCTTGTTCAGGAACTCCTCTCAAAGGCGTGCGAAAGGATGGGGCTGACGCAAAGTCCTGTAATAGGTTCTGCAACCATGGAAGCTTTCCTAAATTACGATTGGCCCGGAAACGTCGGAGAACTGCAGAATGTCCCGGAACGAGCGGCGGTACTCAGCGACAGGAA
>JAZDOF010000038.1:0-2617 GCA_043799015.1 Pseudomonadota bacterium
CAGTCGTGGATTGATGAGGCAGACGCTGAAGACCAACAGGAAACCGGGGACTATCTCATTCACGCACTTGACGACGATCGGTCTTCGAATCGCCGACATTTCACTCCGGATCTTCGGGGTGTGACGTGGTGAGCCTCGTCGTACTGCTCGATGCAGGACCACTCGGTCTGGTGACCAATCCGAAGCGTTTACCGGCAAGTGTCGCATGTGCGCAGTACACTGCCCGGGTGAGAACGCCCCCGTAGCGCATGGCCGCAGAATGTGGCATAATTGCATGATGTATGGTGCTAAGGAATATCAAAGGCCTGAAAGGGACGGAAGGAGGGCTTTTCTCTATGATTCTCGATGCTGAAATCTCAGAGACCTCCACCTTGTTTCCAGAGGACGGTCCTATCGACCCCCCCACCGGCACAGCAGTTCTTGCGACTCTGGAAGAGCTTCGTATCGTTGGCATGTGGGAGGATCGAACCGACATCGATGATAGTGGCGAGTTCGCTCGTGATCTTCGCGAACGGTCCCAAGTGCGAAGACCGGAATAGTCCATGCTTGTCCTGGACACGGATGTGATGGTGGATATTTTCGAGGATACTCTCCTGCGGTGGAGTGGCTTGGTTCCTTGGGAGATGATGTGCTCATTTTGCCGGGACTCGTCCTCATGGAGCTGGTTAACGGCTGTCGCAACGGTGATGAGGTCCGGCGTCTGCTTTCGCTTACCCGAGTGTTCCCCGTCCGGTGGCCTCGGGAGGTTGACTGTGAACGAGCCTTGGTGGATTTCGTGCGCGGACGTATGAGGCATAATCTCGGCATCTTGGACGCGCTCATCGCAGAGTGCGCCGTGGGGTTGGGGGCGGTACTCTGCACGTTTAATGTCAGACACTTCGATTCGATCCCCCATCTCACGACGTTTCAGCCTTACGAGAAGAAGCGCCGGCTTTGAGAACGGATCTGGGCGTCTTATCAGTCAGGAATTCCGTAAGGGGCTGGTTCTGAAGCCGCATTACAAGAGGCCCCCCTGAAACCAATTGAGGGCGGGTTTGAAACCCGCCCCTACAGGAAGTTCATTTGATTTCTTCGTGTGTTGCCGGCTTGGTGCTTGGATTTTCCGGCTTCACCCGCGTCCGGCGCACTGAAACCGCCCAACAGTCGATAGCCTTGAAGATAGCCGGTGTTTGGGCTTGATGCCGCGCTATGGACTTCTAGCTTGTCGAAACTGGACTACTTGAAGGGGTGAATGATGGCAACCTTGATGCGCGACGGTACACGGGTTCCAGGAATCTTCTTGCGCTCATTCTTGGTAATCTGCCTCGTTTTGTGGTTCTTCAACGACTCCCCTGGAGATGGAGGATCAGACTACCGGATGTGGTCGGTGTTGAATCAATTGACCGTTTCGACTCCCATTGGAAATGAGATACCTCTCGAGTTCGCACGCCTGTTCTCCAATACTATTGCCGGCGGATTCGACATGGACATGCAACTCACTCGAAGCGGCAATAAGCTTCAAGGATATATCCTTGGACCAGGAATAGGCCCTGGAGGCTCGTGGGTGGAAGCACGCATTCAAGGTTCAATCGACAAGGCGGGCAATGTCATCGCCGAGGTTTCGACCGCCAAACCTATCGGAACTCTTCGGGGCAAACTGACCGTGGAAGTGGGCCCCGACCGCATAACGCTCAGTCTTAGGGGCGAGCTGAAAGGGCCCGCCCACAGTCAAACCGTTTCGATGGAATCGACGGATCTGATCGTACCGGGAAAGGGGCTCAGCATTGTTCCCGCTCTCATTTACCGAGAGAGTCTACGGGGCAACTACGTCGAGGTTATCTACTACCCGCAGCTTCAGCCGGCCAACGAGTCCAGTGCACGTCAATTCAATCGCAAAATCAGTTCACGATGGGGCAACGAGTCCAGTCCCGATACTCGATGGGAAGAAGACCCCACGGAATTGGAGAACACTCTAGAGGACAGTAAGGAACCGCCGGCAGCCATTCTGACGTCTTTCTTCAACGTTGGCTGGGAACTGGGCATCGTTCGGGCAGACTTCATCAGCATCCAGTTTCGCACCACATCTCATGGATACGGCGCCGCGCACCCAGTAAGCGGTTATTTCACCGTGAATTATGATTTAAGCATTGCTCGAATGGTGGATCTCGCCGACCTTTTTCTGCCGGATTCGGATTACGTGAAAGTTATATCCGACTACTGCGTTGCAGAGCTTATTGCGTTGAAACGGTCGGATGACGAGTGGGTGAAGAAGGGCGCAGGGCCTGTGGAGAAAAACTTCAGGGCTTGGCTGGTTGTCCCTGAAGGGCTACGTGTGCTGTTCAGCGAATACCAAGTTGCATCCTATGCGGCCGGGACACAGGACGTTGTGGTCCCTGTCTCCGTTTTCAAACATCTGTTGAAGCCGGAAAGACGCGGTTTATTCCAGCCTTGACCTCACCTGATGGCCGGATTGGCACGCGTAGTAGCCCCCGGATTTCCACCCCATGAAATGCAACGATGAAATCTTCGGCAGCCGACCTTTCCTTCGTGCGAGTCTTTACCTACCGAGTCTAAAGCGCTTCGCCGGCACGACCGCACAGGCAAACCGTTGGGAGATGATGACTTCATGACGAGGCCG
>JAZDOF010000041.1:0-2283 GCA_043799015.1 Pseudomonadota bacterium
GAAGACCTGATAGAACATTACCTTTTGATTTCTTTGTGCCTTTGCGTCTTCGTGGTTCATTCTTCACCCATCGTGGTGAACGATTACCTACCGTGGAACGAACGGTTTCACGGCTTCCAGGTGTCCTCCCATGGCTCGATAGTCCTCAAGGGTCATGGTGTATTCCACCGGGCAGACGGTTGCAGGAGTGGGGACCCAGGTGAACGCGCCGGGCATTACCTTTTCCACATCCACCATGAAATTGATGCCGCCTCCGGGAAGCACGAACGCTGGGGCCCCGCCGATAGTGAGGCGCGCCTTCATGGCATGGATCGCCCGGGTGAGCTTGATGGGGTATCGGGCGACCCCTGCTCGGGCGCTTCCGCCTGACCCGCCGCAGTAGACGGCTGATACTCGCGATTCCTGGCACGTGCCGGCCAGCTCTTCCACGGCTCGACGAACCTCCGGAGACAGTTCCAGCGGTTTCAAGGATCCGTCGTGAAGGACTTCAAACAACGCGGCCTTACGCCCCGTGGTTTCCGTGACCAGCACCTTCATTCCCCGCCGAGCTACGGTCATGTCGATGGACTCAAAGATCCGTTCGGGGGAAAGGATCGAGGTGCCGCCCCAGCCGCCGCCGTGATCGCCGAAGTACCGGCCCGGCGTGCTTCTTTTGAATTTCAGCTTGATGCCGCTGGGGATGACTCCCACGAATTTGCCGGCCGCGTGCTCGCTCATTAGGCCGGTAAGATGGGAGTCAAGCACGACGGCCTCATCCACGACGTCCTTGAATATGGCCGAAAACAGGCCCAAGGTCGCGCTGCCGCACCCCACCCTCATGACTTCGTCGATCTCTCCGTCGATTACCGGGGCCCGGCCCACGGCCAGTTCGAGATTACTTCCGCCGTCGATACGGACACGAGCCGACTTTCGATTCGCCAAGTCCGAAACCAACCGCGCGGCCGTGAGTCCGTCCGGTCCGGTTAGAAGGTTAACGCCGCCGATGGACAGAATTTTCGACCCGTACTCCTCGGTGGTAAGGTGTCCAACCTTCTTCTTGCGATGGAACACGGCCGCGCCCTCGGTGCCGATGGTCCTGTCCGTATCCACCTTCACCTTTATCCCGGAATAGCTCAACGGCGCCTCGGTAACGACGGTGACCACGTCCACTCCGTCGATCTTGGATTGAACTATGTGGGGTGCGGGTTTGCAGTCGGGGTAGGTTGTCCCGGCCCCGATACCGGTGATCAGCGGTTTTCTGATGACCGGATCCCAATCGGGTCCGACAAGGTGTTTGACATCTTCGTAGGTCTTGAGAGGGATGGTTCGTTCCAGCGTGCCGGCACGATTGACGAACCGTTGGCAGGCCCCGGTGTAACCCTCACGGATTTGACACCGAATGGGGCAGGCATCGCAGGTTGCCGCACCGGGGATGGGAACGTCATCCGCGACCAGTGCGCCCTCCGGGCACACCCTTGCACATGCCCCACACTCGGAGCACGAATCGTCGATGACGGCCTTTCGTTTGCGTAGGCGGATTGCGGCCTTGGGGCAATCCGCCACACAGCGGGCACAACCTTGGCATTTGTCGATGAGTACCAGCATGGTAGGGAATCCATCTTCGGACGGTCGTTCACGTTTTGCAGGTCCAATGCAAGATATGGAAGTTTTTGGGGAGGGGTCCGGGGAGGACCTTTTTTCAAAAAGGGCCTCCCCGGCATTCTTTCGGCCTCCGGCCGCCTCCTAAACCACCACCGCCTTGCGCACCGCCGGCGGAGTATTTCGGCTGTTCTTGACCACGATGTTGCCGTCAACCATTACCATTGACACTCCGGGCACGTCACCCGCCTCCAATGCCGCCAACGCGTCTTTTCCCACGGACCCCATGGGTGTATCCATCGCGACGAGGTCCGCCTCGTACCCCACTGCGATGATGCCGCGATTGAGCTTATGCACGCGTGCCGTGTTCCCCGTCGCCATGCAGACGGCCTGAGCCGCACCGGCTTCGGTGAGCGAAGCAACCGAGGCCATGACCCTGAGAATGCCCAGGGGTATCACGCCGGTGCCGGAGGGGGCATCGTTGCCGATAATGAACCGATGCAGGCAATTATTCGCAAGGCCCAAATTCACCGCGTCCAGCATGGTCTTGGGATTGCCGCAGTGCACCAGTTCCAGTACGTACGATGTTTGCTCCACCAGCTTCTTAATTTCTTCGGGCGCGCCGGATGTGGGGCCGCCGTTGACATGACAGGCAATGTCCGGATCGGTCGCTATGACTTGGTCCGCGGTTACCGTGGTGCTACC
>JAZDOF010000058.1:0-7774 GCA_043799015.1 Pseudomonadota bacterium
CTTTACGATGGAGGAGAAGGAGGCGTTTGTTAAGGATTGGTTCCAGGTTCCGGATGAAAAGTTCAAACAGTATTTCATGGAGTGGGAACCGCGAGGGGAAAAGTCGATGCCCTTCTTCCCAACGGTTCAAATGTGCTGTGATATCGTCGACTGGCAAGAGAGGATGCACTACATAGACGATGCCCTCGGTATGTGCGCCGGTTTGTCGTCGTTTCCCCTGAAGCCCCCGTACCATATACATAACTATCCGAAGTTCATTTCATCGGGAGCTGGGATCGAGATGGACGAAGAAAAACTCACGCAGGCGGCCAGGCGATACCGGACTCTGGTAAGAGCCGTCAACATTCGAAGAGGCATGAGGCGGAAAGACGATAAGCCCCCGGAGAACCATTGGAAGAAGAGATTCCCCGAGCTCGAAAAGGAACTTTTGGATACGTATTACAAATTCAAGGGCTGGAACGATCAGGGGATTCCCACGAAGGAGTCTCTGCACGAACTGGGCTTGGATTATGTGTACGAGGACTTGGAAAAGAGGGGGATCTATTCGGAGGCCGAGGGCGCTGCCGCTCCTGAGACTTCGCCGGCAACGGATGAGAAATGAGTGAAAAGGTGGTAACCGTAATGGGCGAGAAGAAAAAGAAAATAGTAAAATCCATAAAGATCGACGTGGACAAGTGCAACGGTTGCCGGGCATGTGAAGTCATCTGCTCCGCATTCCACGCTACCCCGAAGTACAGCAGCAACAATCCGGCAAGGTCTCGGATTAGGTTGATTCGTGATCCGTTGAGGGACATATATCTCCCCGTGTATGCCGGTGAGTATGCGCCGGCCGAGTGTATGGGCAGAGACAAATACGTGATCGACGGCAAAGAATACGACGAGTGCGGGTTCTGCCGGGCTTCCTGCCCGTCCAGGGACGTGTTCAAGGAGCCCGATTCCGGTCTTCCTCTCAAATGCGACATGTGCGAAGACGATCCGGCACAGGAAAAGCCCCTTTGTGTTCAGTGGTGTCTTAACGAAGCGCTGATCTATGAAGAAAGAGAAGAAGAAGTGGAAGAGGAAGACAAGGTGGAGGACGTGGAGATAGGGCTGGGCTCCATGATCGACAAGTATGGCCTTGAAAAGGTCATGGATACCTTTTCCCGCATGGCTGCGTCGAAGAAGAGCTGAAACGTTAGGCCGAAAGAAGAGGAAGGAAAACAGTGGAGACTGTAACCCCCTACAAAGAAATCATCGATGTCATCAAAGCGAGCGGCGGAGATGCATTCAAGAGGTGCTTCCAATGCGGATTATGCGATACTGTCTGTCCGTGGAACAGGGTCACGACCTTCAGTATGCGCAAGCTGGTCCGGGAGGCTACGTTCGGCCTGACCGAGATCGAAAGCGAAGACGTGTGGCGTTGCACCACCTGCGGAAGATGCCCCCAACAGTGCCCCAGGGACGTGAGGCAGATTGATTCCGGCATGGCCTTACGCAGGATCGCAACGGAATACGGAGTTTATCCCGCCGCGGTCAAGCCTATCCGCACCATAAACGCAGGTCTCGTCGGTCAAGGAAATCCCTTCGGTGAAGATCGCGAGAAAAGGGCGGCCTGGGCGGACGGGCTTTCCGTGCAGCCTTTCGCAGAAGGCATGGAAATCCTGTATTTTCCCGGCTGTTACCTCAGCTTCGATCCCCGACTCAAGAAGGTGGCCAGGGCCACGGCCAACATTCTAAACCACGCGGGAGTGGAGTTCGGCATCCTTGGACGCGACGAGAACTGCTGCGGAGAAAGCATCCGCAAGACGGGCGATGAGGAATTATTCAAGCGTCTGGCCAAAGATAACATCAAGACCTTTATCGACAATGGGGTCAAGAAAATCCTCGTTTCTTCACCCCATTGCTATCATACGTTCAAAAACGAATATCCGGAATTCAGAGTGAACTTTGAGATAGTTCACATCTCCCAGTACCTGTTCGAGCTTGTGAACGACGGAAGGCTTAAGCTTGAAAAGGACTATGTGAAGAAAGTAACGTATCACGACCCTTGTTACCTGGGCCGTCACAACGGCATATATGATGAGCCGAGAGGGGTCCTGGCCAAAGTTCCGGGCTTGGAGCTGAAGGAACTGGTGGAGTGTCGCTCGGACAGCCTCTGCTGCGGTGGTGGAGGCGGACGAGTGTGGATGGAGACCCAAAAGGGCGAGAGATTTAGTGATCTCAGGATAGAGCAGGCCCTTGAGGTGGGTGCCGAAGTGCTGGTCACTTCCTGCCCCTATTGCATCACCATGCTTGAGGACAGCAGATTGACTACCGGTGCCGCGGAAAAGATCGAAGTGAAGGACATCACGGAGATCGTCCAGGAATGCCTTTAGGCTGCCGAAGTACCCGTGACGGGTCCGCGGAACGCGCGGTCGATTCACCCGGAGGGACCTAATCCATGACCATAAATCCCGATTTCTTATCTCCTTGTGGCCTTTACTGCGGTGTTTGTGCGATTTATATCGCACACCGCGACAATAACGCCAAGCTGAAAGAAGGGCTTGTAAGGCTGTACAAAGGAGGAACGCCGGGAAAGGGCACGCTCCCGAATAGTGCGGACCTGGCAACGGATGACATTCGCTGCTGCGGCTGCCTATCGGATGATCGGTTCATGCATTGTCGTCGATGTGATATCAGGAACTGCACAAACGAGAAGGGATACGACGGTTGTCATCAATGCGATGAATTCCCTTGTCGTTACATAGACGATTTTTCCATGGCCGTCGGCCGAAAGGTTATTCTCCGGGCCGTTCCATATAGAAGAGAATACGGGACTGAAAAATGGGTTCGAGACGAAGAGGCGCGCTATGTATGTCCCGAGTGCGGTCATAAAGTGTTTCGCGGCGTCATGAAATGCAATCAATGCAAGGCGCAGTTGGATCTTGACTAAATACAGTCACTTAACTACGCATAACCACGGCACGGTTCGGATTGCCGGCGGCTTTCGGCATCCCTACGCACCGACCGATGAGGTGATAAAAAGTGGAAAGAGAACAGTTCGGGGATCAGATGTTGACTAGTTTCCGGGAAGCTAATTTTGGCGACGTAATGGTTGTCGGTGGAGGAATCAGCGGCATTCAAGCCTCTCTTGATCTGGCCACAGCCGGGTTCAAGGTCTACTTGATTGAAGAAGCACCGAGCATCGGCGGCCATATGTCACAGTTGGACAAGACCTTTCCCACCAACGACTGCGCGATGTGAATTCTCGCACCCAAACTGGTCGAGGTCGGCCGGCATCCAAATATCGAGGTCCTCACCTATACTGAAGTCAGCAGTGTAGAAGGGGAGGTAGGTAACTTCAAAGTGCAACTGACTAGGAAGCCGCGGTATATTCTTGAAGACAAATGTACGGGTTGTACGACCTGTGTGGAGTATTGCCCCGTGCAATACCCCGACCCGTACAATCAGGAAATCTCCAAGAATAAGGCGGTGCATATATATTTCGCCCAGGCGATTCCGCTCATTGCGTACATTGATGAAAGCTGTCTTTACCTTAAAGAGAAAAAATGTCGTATCTGCGCCGGAGTGTGCAAGAACAACGCCATAGACCTGAAACAAACGGCGGAGAAGAAAGAGATACGGGTAGGGGCGATCATACTGTCTCCCGGCCTTGAGCCTTTCGATCCGAAGGTCAAGAAGGAGTATCGTTACGGCGAGTTTGCCAACGTCGTAACCAGCATGGACTACGAGCGGCTGCTGTGTTCCACGGGCCCGTATCAGGGCGAGATACTGCGTGCCTCGGACATGAAGCATCCCCATAAGATCGCCTGGATTCAATGCGTCGGATCCAGAAGGGTTACCGAGGGCGAAAACAGCTATTGCTCGGCCGTGTGCTGCACGTACACCCAGAAACAGGCCATCGTCACCAAAGATCACGACCCGGATGTGGAGTGCGCGATCTTCCACAACGACATAAGGTCCTATGGGAAGGATTTTGAACGATACTTCGAGAGGACGGACAAGCTTCCCGGGATCCGCTTCATCAGAAGCTACACGTCGATAGTAAGAGAAGACCCTGTAACCAAGAACGTCTTCGTGCGGTATTCCACCACTGAAGACGGGGTAAAGGAAGAAGAGTTCGACCTGGTGGTATTGTCCGTCGGGTTGAATCCGCCTAAGGGTGCGAAGTCGATTTCGGACAAATTCGGCATAGAGCTGAGCAACCGTGATTTTTGCAAGATCAGCCCACTAAACCCCATGGTTACCAATAGACCGGGGATTTTCGTGAGCGGCGGATTTCAGGGTCCCCTGGATATCCCGGAATCGGTATTCAGCGCCAGCGGCGCCGGCTCTCAAATCGGCGAACTCCTTGATTACAGGCGAGGAAATCTTGCCAGGGACAGGATATATCCGCCCGAAAGAGACGTCTCCAAGGAGGAGCCGAAAATAGGGATCTTCGTCTGTCATTGCGGGGCCAACATCGGTCGCATAGTCAACGTGCCCGAAACGGTGGAGTACTGTAAGACGCTACCGAATGTCGTGCATGCTCAGGAGCAGTTGTTCTCGTGCGCCACGAACTCCGCCAAGCAGATAACGGACGTGACGAGGGAAAAGGGGCTCAATCGAGTGATTGTGGCCGCGTGCAGCCCTAGAACCCTCGAGCCGCTCTTCCGGGACACCCTCCGGGAAGCGGGGATCAATCAGTACTACTACCAAATGGCTAATATCCGCGAACACAACTCCTGGGTCCACTCCAAGGAAAAGGAAGAGGCCACTCAGAAGGCTAAGGATATAATCCGCATGTCCGTGGCCAGATCCTCCCGGCTGGAGCCGTTGCGGGAATTCGACCTGCCGGTAAACAAGGCCGCGCTGGTCGTAGGCGGCGGCATAGCCGGCATGACATGCGCCCTTTCCATTGCCAAGCAGGGGCATGAAGTGCATCTGGTGGAAAAGAGCAAGGAGCTTGGCGGCATAGCACGGAAAATTCATTTCACTCTGGACGGACTGGATGTTCAGGAGCACGTGCGGGACCTTGCGGCCAAAGTGTATCAACACCCCATGATTCGTATCTATCATGATGCGACGATCACGGAGGCCAAGGGTTATGTGGGCAATTTCGTCACGTCCGTAAAATCCGAGAGAGGCTTCACGGAGATAAAACACGGAGCGACGGTGCTTGCCATAGGCGCGGATCCGTACAAGCCCGTCGAATACCTTTATGGGCAAGACGAGAGGGTGACGACGAACCTCGAATTGGAGGAGCGGATCGCGGCCGGTGACGAAACCGTTACCGGTGCCGCCGGCCTCGTCATGATCCAATGTGTCGGCTGTAGAAATGAAGACAGGAATTACTGCAGCAGGCTGTGTTGCAGTCAGTCCGTCAAGAACGCGTTGAAACTCAAGGAAATCAATCCCGAGATGGATATCTACATCCTCTTTAGGGATATGAGGACGTATGGGTTTAACGAGGATCACTATCGTGAGGCCTCCAACAAGGACATAAAGTTCATCCGCTATGAACCCCAGGATCCCCCCACCGTGGAACCCGGCGAGTCGGATGACGGTCGACCGGTGTTGAAGGTGGAAACGACCGATTATATTTTGTGGAAGAAGCTCACACTGGACGCGGACATCGTGTCTCTGGCGGCCGCGATTCTTCCCGCGGCGTCCACCAACGAGGTCGCCGGGTTGTTCAAGGTCACTTTGAATCCGGACGGCTTTTTCAAAGAGGCCCATGTCAAGTTGAAGCCGGTCGAGTTTGCTACGGACGGAGTTTATCTTTGCGGCCTGGCGCATTATCCCAAGTTCATACAGGAAACGATCAACCAGGCCTATGGCGCGGCCGGCCGGGCCTTGACCCTTCTCTCCCGGGACGTGGTCGTCGCGTCCGGATCCGTAGCCGAAGTGGATGAGAACAGGTGTATTAGCTGCGGGGCATGCATCACCGCGTGTACCTATGGCGCGATAGAGTTTTATGAAACCGCTCAGGGCAGAAAAGCCCGGGTCAACCCGGTGCTCTGTAAAGGGGACGGTCTGTGCAACACGAAGTGCGCGACCAATGCCATACAATTGAGGCACTTCACCGATGACGAGATCTTAGGCGAAATAGATGCGGCGTTTCCGAAGAATGAGGTCGTAGTGCCGATGGATGCCGCCGTTGGGGCTGTGTGAGAATACACGTAAACGTTCACCGAGTCCGGTCAACGCCTCACCCCGCCCCCTCTCTCCCGACCGGAGAGGGGGCTTCCGAGCCCCGCTGCTCCCCGCATCAGGGGAGGGGGAGGCGGGACATAAGGCCTGCCTTGCTCCCGGACAAGATATCGCGGTGAACGGTTACCGATGGACGACTCAATTAAACCGGGATTACCGGATACGAGGTGAGAAACTATGAGCGCGGCACTAAAGTTCAAACCCAAGGTGTTGGGATTTGTATGCCATTGGTGAGCATACGGCGCAGCCGACTTAGCTGGAGTTTCCAGAAGTCAATATACAACTGAAATGAGGCTTATTCGAGTCATGTGCTCGGGTAGAGTGGATCCGGCGCATGTGTTCCGAGCTTTCTCCAATGGAGCGGACGGCGTGTTTCTGGGTGCCTGCCACTTGAACGAATGCAACTATATCACCCACGGCAATTACCATGCCCTAACGATGGTAAGCCTGGCCAAGAAGTTGCTGGAACGCATAGGGTTGAACCCGGATAGATTGACGATCGAATTCATGTCCGGCAGCGAGTCCAACCTCTTTGTCGACGGAGTTAACGGCTTCGTCAAGAGGGTGAGGGAACTGGGCCCGCTGGGAACCGGCGAAGGTTTGGACGCAAAAGAGTTGGCACTCAAACTGGAGGCGGTCACTCGGCTTATTCCCTACATCAGATTGGTGGAAAGGGAGAGGCTGAGACTGCCGATCATGCCGGAAGAGGAATATCGTAAATACTTTGCCGGCGACGAACTGAACCGGCTTTTTGATGAAACAATCGCCGACAAGTTGGTCATAAGCCAGATCACGCTTCTCCTTCGAGAAGGACCCCTTCCGACCGCGGAAATGGCGAAAAAGTTGGGTCTAACCCCATCTGAAGTATCCAGGCATCTGAATACTTCATCGCGGCACGGATTGGTCCGATACGATGAAGGCCGGAAGTGCTTCTCTCTAGCTTGAGGTGAAAAGGGCGGCGGTGGATCGGAAGCCGAAAAAAGATTAGGACGGAGGCTATGGACAAAGACGGAATCGATCGGATTATCGATAAGCATCAAGGCGATGCGGGTTCGCTGATTCAAATATTACTGGACATTCAGGCCGAAAACAGTTGGCTTCCCAAGGAATGCCTGGAGCAGGTCGCGGAAAGATTGCAGGTTCCCATGACCCGGATCCAGCACATCGCCACCTTCTACAAGGCCTTTAGTCTTGTTCCGAAGGGTCGCCATCAAATTCACATTTGTGTGGGAACGGCCTGCCATGTTCGAGGTGCGTCGCGTGTGCTCGATACGGTGCAAGGCCTGACGGGGATTAATCCCGGTGAAACCGACTTGGATCTGAAGTTTAGCCTGGAGACCGTCAACTGCCTCGGTTGCTGTGCTTTGGGACCGGTGTTGGAGATTGATGGAAAGACTCACGGTAAGATGGCGCCGGCTCGCACCGCAGACGTGCTAAAAAACTACGAGTAAGGAAAGACTATGTCGCGGATAAATTCACCCGCTGGATTGGAAGCACTCAGAAGAAGCCTCCTCTCGGAAAGAGATCCCAATAAAACCTGCATTACGCTATGCTCCGGATCTGCTTGCCATGCTTCCGGCAGTCGGGAAACGGCTGCCGCTAT
>JAZDOF010000089.1:0-6325 GCA_043799015.1 Pseudomonadota bacterium
GTGTTCGGCGTCTCGGCCCGTCCCGGCATAGAGATGACGGATCTGTTTAATCAAAACGGCTATGACGATGTCTCGCATTCCCAGGCTGTCTCACCCCTTTACAAACACTTTGGAATCAATCCCATCGCTTGAGCGCGAAAATCCGTTCCTTGGCGAGGTTTATCGCCTTCATCTTGTCTCCGTCGCCATGTTCAACGTCCGGGTGATATTTCTTGGCAAGTCTCTTCCATGCCGCGACGATTTCCTCTTTTGCGGCATCGGAGGGGACCTCCAGGATCGCGAAATGCTTACGCAAGGTAAAGGCGTAAGGGGTCATCGACGCGGTCCTGTGTCGATCACGGAGTTCAGGCGGTATGCCCTCCTCCCTGTGAAGGCGACGCATTCGTTCCTTCCAACGGATAAGGGCCGCGGCATGGCTCAACATGGCGAACAGCCGGGTTTTGTTGCCGGTGTCCTTTGCGGTCCAGGGCTCGATCGCGGTTAGGGCGGCCATGAGGCCTTCGAGGATAACTTGATTCAATCTACTCAAGACAAATGCGTCCGGTTCACCGGGGCCGGACAGGTACCCTATTTTTCGCACAAAATGAACCATATCGGGGTTCTCGGAGACCGAGTGATCGAAGCAGCAGCCGTCGTCGAAAGCTCCGGCGCGGTCGCATTGATGGTATCCTCCGTTCTGCGCGCCTTTCCATTCCACTCCCTGACATCGGCCGGGGACGACGCGTACGATCCACACTCCGTGTTCCTCACTGTGAACGACGGTCTCCTCCGTAAGTTCTCTCCCGACAACGCGAAGAGCGCGGTTGAATCGGTAGGAAGTGAGACCGTATTCCTCCCTGATCTCCTCCCCGAGGACACCGGGGCGGGTGCGGATGATCCGCTCTATTTTTGCGGAAAGGGTCATGGAGTTCATCCCGCTTATCCGAACGTTACGTCTTCCTGCACTCCAATAGAGGGTACAGGACAGTGTACATCAAATTCGACGGGATACAAGTGAAGGACATGGACGATGCCGATACCGCGTCGGCCCATCGCAACAGATACGTTCTTTTGCCCTTCCGTCGAATCCGGTATTGAAACGACGTGGAAAAACGGTTATACAGGACGGTTGAGACATGCGAATAACAGCAGGACTTTACAAAGGCCGAAAACTAACCTCGCCCAAGAACACCGACGTGCGACCCACCGGTGAACGCGTACGCGAGGCTGTTTTCTCGACACTCGGAGCAGCCGTCAAGGATAGCCATGTCCTGGATTTGTTCGCAGGTACCGGGGCTTTCGGTCTGGAGGCCTTGAGTCGCGGCGCGCTTTCCGTGGTACTGGTGGAAAAGGACCCCCGAATGGTGCGGGCCATAGGCCGAACGATTGCGGAACTCCAAGCCGAAGACGCCGCGGTGGTCCTCGCCATGGACGTCGGCCGTGCAACCTCCGCATGGGCGCTGAGGAAAGCCCCTTTCGGGTTGGTCTTTCTTGATCCGCCCTATGACGGGGACTGGGTCCCCAGGCTCATGCACGATCCGGCGTTCATTGAGTTGATTGCCGAAGATGGGCTCTTGATAGTGGAAACAAGGTTCCGCAGCCCCCATCCCGGGCTCCCGGACCGACTCGACAAACGATTTTCTCGCCGATACGGCGATACCCTCATAGAAATATTCCGGCGCCGGTAGGATCTCCCGCCCCATCGCCGGACCCGAACGGAGAAGGTACCTTGGGTGACAAACTAGCCGTACTGCCCGGCACATTCGATCCGATTCATAACGGCCATCTCGAGATAGTCAAACGCGCGCTCGGCACGTTTGACCACATCATCATTGCTCTGGGACTCAACCCCCAGAAAGAGACGGTTTTCTCGGTCGCGGAACGTATGGACATGATCCAGAACAGCCTCTTGGAACTGAATTCCCGTGTAAGCTGCGACTATTTCGAGGGTCTTCTGGTACGGTACGCGGAAAACGTAGGAGCAAGCGCCATCATAAGGGGACTGAGAGCGGTTTCCGATTTTGAATATGAGTTCCAACTTGCACTGATGAACCGCAAGCTCAGCCGAAATATCGAGACTTTCTTTCTCATGACGGCCCATCGTTATCTTTACGTGAGCTCGCGCATAATAAAGGCCACCGTCATGGCCGGCGGGTCTCCCAGGGACCTGGTCCCGGATTACGTGATGGAAGTTCTGAAATCAAAGTATCCGGACATCCGCGAATAGAGTCCGAGTACGTGCACCGTACCAATTGGAGCGACAATGAAGAGTATCCTCGCATCGAGAGTCGGCAACCTAAAACCTTCCGCAACGCTGGCCATATCCGCCAAAGCCAAGGAACTTCAGTCCCAAGGGGTTGACGTGGTGGGGTTCGGGGCCGGAGAACCCGATTTCCCTACCCCCGAGCACATCAGGGAAGCGGCAAAGCGGTCCCTGGACCGGGGAGAGACTTTCTATACCCCCGTCGGCGGAATCCTTTCGCTTAAGAAGGCGGTCATCCATCGTTTCAAGGAAGATTACGGTCTCGAGTATAAGCCGGAAGAAATCTTGATTTCCTGCGGGGCAAAGCATTCACTCTACAATATCATCCAGGCCTTGATAGGCGATGGCGACGAAGTCTTGGTTCTCGCCCCCTACTGGCTGTCCTATCCGGAAATGGTGGAGTTGGCCGGTGGAGTTCCCGTCGTAGCGTTCGGCAAGGAAGAAGACAACTTCGTGCCTGATCTGAATGACATTGAAGCCAAGATAACGTCAAGAACAAAGGCGATCATCGTTAATTCGCCCTCCAATCCCACGGGGGTGCTTTACCCCGAATCGTTTCAGCGCGGTCTTGCCGACTTGGCCCACCGTCATGATCTCGTCGTCATTTCCGATGAAATCTACGATAAGCTGCTGTACGATAATCTCAAATTCGTTCCCTTCGCGACCTTACCGGGCATGAAGGAGCGGACCGTTACCGTAAACGGCGTATCCAAGACCTATGCCATGACCGGGTTCCGGATCGGCTATCTTGCTTCACCCCTGATCAACCTGGTAAAAGCGGCAACGGACATCCAGAGCCAGTCCACGTCCAACCCGTCCAGCACTGCTCAGGCCGCTGCGGAACAGGCCCTCAAAGGTCCCCAGGACGACGTGGCGGTCATGGCCTCTGTTTTCGAGAAGCGAAGGGACCTAATGATAAACGAGCTTGGAAAGATCCAAGGGCTTCGGACGGTAAGACCGGATGGGGCTTTCTACGCGTTCGTAAACGTGGCCCAATTCTTGGGCCGGCACGGGGTCAACGACTCGAACGACATGGCGCGTTACCTTCTTGAAACTAAGCATGTGGCCTGCGTACCGGGCGGTCCGTTTGGTTCCGAAAACCACATCAGATTGTCGTTCGCGATCGACGATCAAACCATAATCAAAGGGATCGATCGCATATCCGGGGCATTGAAGGAACTTGCATGACGAATAGGCGTCCCTTGATTCTCCTTACCAACGATGACGGGATACATGCCGAGGGTTTGAGCTACTTGAGCGAGGTCGCGGCCGAGTTCGGAGAGGTGAGCATCGTGGCTCCCGAATCGGAGCAGAGCGCGGTGGGCCATGCCATAACCCTGTACGACCCCATAAAGGTGCATGAAATAAACCGCGACGGGCGGTTCTACGGCTACGGCATAGGCGGCACTCCGGCGGACGCGGTGAAGCTTGCCGTTCATGCCTTGCTGCCGCGTCCGCCGGACCTAGTGCTGTCGGGGATCAACAACGGGTCCAATATGGGAATAAACGTCCTGTATTCCGGGACCGTATCCGCCGCGACCGAGGCGGCGATCCTCGGGGCCCCGGCAATGTCGTTTTCCATCGCCCAGAAGAAGGACCCGCCCTTCCGGTGGGCCGCACCCCACATTCGATTCCTGGTTCAATGGATACTAAATAGGGGCCTGCCGGCAGGGCTGGCCCTGAACGTCAACATACCCACCCTGCCGCCCGAGATGGTCCGCGGCTATCGCCTTACTCACCAGTGCCTATCCCGGTTCAGGGAAAGCTTTGAGCAACGAGAAGACCCTCGGGGAAACAAGTACTTCTGGATGGCCGGCGAGCGACCGCCGGAAAACAATGGAAGCGATAGCGATTTTGCCGCACTGACTGATGGATTTGTATCCATAACCCCGTTATATTATGATCTTACCGCACACAACCACGCTCAAGAACTGGCCGAATCTTTGGAGACGATGTGACCCACCCGGATTCCGACATTGACTTACAAGAGATGGAAAAAACCATCGGCTACACCTTCCAGGACGGGAATCACCTGCTCTCCGCCCTCACCAGGCGTAGCTACTGGCACGAAAACAGGGATTCCTGCCGCGAACACAATGAACGAATGGAATTCCTGGGTGATGCGATCATGGGTCTGGTAATCGGGGAGATACTTTATAAGGAGTTCCCCGATGCCGAAGAGGGAGATCTGCAGAAGAAAAGGGCGAGTCTGGTAAACCGCGCCGCTTTCGCCAGATTGGCCCGACACTTGAACGTGGCCCCGTTCATTCGAATGGGCAGAGGAGACGAGCTTTCCGGTTGCCGTGATCGCGATTCCATTTTGGCCGATACCCTCGAAGCCCTCGTTGCGGCCGTGTACCTCGACGGCGGGTTCTACGAAGCGGCCGAGATGATCGGCTGCCGCTTCTACCCGCTGTTGAACGGGTGCTCCACCAGACATGGAAGCGTTGACTACAAAAGCGGACTACAAGAATTGGTCCAGGCCGCGTACGGCGTTACCCCCCAATACCGGGTCGCCAACGAGTGGGGTGAGGAGCACGACAAGACCTTTGAAGTAGAAGTAAGATTGGGGGAAAACGTCTTCGGCAGGGGGATAGGGCGCAACAAGAAGGAAGCCGCGCAGAACGCGGCCAGGGAGGCTTTGCTGAGCCTGGAAGACATGGGAATCATCGAGGTCGAGGATCCGTCCACATTAAGGACCGATGTTTCGTGACCGCCGGGGCGAGGATAACCCCCGCCCCTCGGTCACGTCGTGCCGCGTCCGGCGTATCATGGCCGGTTCGCCGGCGGTCACTCAGACTAACGGGCTTTTACGCTCACTCTTCCGTTATGGTGTATTTTCCCTTTTCGTCTTTGTCGAAGTCCACCGTGGCCTTTACGAAAGTGCATGTGAGCCCGGCCTTCTTGACGATGCCGTAGGCCATTTCCGCACGTGCTCCGGTCCCGCAATGAAGAACCAATGTTTTATCCTTGGGTAACTTGGCCAGGGAGGCTTCCAGGTCGTCCAACGGGTAGTTCAATGCGCCGGGGAGAGCGCCGTCCTTGTACTCCGAGGCATTTCTCACATCAATTACGGTCTTGTCCGGGGAGGGTTTCTCCACCAGTGCCTTGAAGGCGTCGACCTCCATCTCCCCCGGAGCCAAGGTTCGCACGTACTTGATGTCCGCTGCGGCCGGGCCTTTGGCTATTGGCTTTCCGGCCTTTTCCCAACCGACAAACCCGCCTTCGAGAACACTAACCTGCTTGTAACCCCAATCGGATATCGCCTTAAGGGCTGCTTCGGTTCCTTTCAGGGTACCGTCCTGATTGTAAATGATAATGGGCGCGCTCTTGTACGCGGGGAATTTGTCTTTCAGCGGTTCCACATAACCTGCGGCCGCACCGACGGCATTGGGAACGTGACTCTTTTCGATGAGGTCTTTGCTTCTAAGGTCCAGGAGGATGTACGAGTTTGGGTTTTTTCCGAGACGATCGAGGTTTTCCAAGTCGGAAACCAGTGGGTTTCCGCCCTTCTTCCAAGCGGGGAGCCCTGCGTGGAACACTTTGACATTGGTATAGCCGAGTTTTTCCGCCTTCCTAGCGGATAGTGGGCTGAGCACTCAGGAGAATCCGGCGCAGTAATAGATTTGCAGCGTATCCTTGTTCTTGGGGAGCACCTTGTCCACAAGCCCGTCGAAAGCGAAGAAAGGCATATTCTTGGCCGTAGGAATGTACCCGCCGTGATACATTTCCGCGGGCCGGCTGTCGATGAGCACGTAATTGCCCTTTTCGGGTCCCAGGGCCGTCAGTTTCGCCACGTCCTCGGCGGAGGCCAGTTTTTCCTTCGGGACTTCGATGCCTTTCTTGACCTCCACTAGTGTCGCGAACCTCTTGCCGTCCTTCTTGACATAAGCAATCCTGACGGATTCATCCTTGGGGATGTCCTTCATGGCCGGCGCGTTCTTGAGGACCGTGGCGTCGTCGTAAAAGACGACTTCGTTTTCCCCATCCATTTTGAGACAGATGGTTTTTGCTTTCTGAGAAACGCCGACGAGCTGGCCGGCAAACAAAGCGGCCTGCTTTTCGTATTCCGGGTGACATTTC
>JAZDOF010000092.1:0-14105 GCA_043799015.1 Pseudomonadota bacterium
CGCGGCCCGGCCCTTTTGTCGAAGGGCCCTAAAATGCCCGTCCTTCTCCTTCCAAAGCTCGAGTATGCGGGCTGGGTTCGGCGTGTCGCCGCGTTCGTGGGAAAAGGTGATCTCAGGCAATGGATGCTCCATGAATTATCAAGACGGGTTGATAAGTTCCCGGCCCGTGGACCGGCGGAAGAGACGGGCGGCGTAACGGTGAGGACCGGCGCGGAGGCCGGTCCTACCGGTGTTGTGGGAAGACCGACGAGCCTATTCCCCGAGCGTCAGTCTGCGGACTTTTGTGATGCTTTTCTTAAGGATCCCGATCAGCCGGTCCACAACCACTCCACGCGTTGAGGACGCGTGTGCGGCATGCCGCCGGTCATCCCAGAACACTCCGACATGACCGCTTGGGTTGTTGGGATGCAGGGTCCACCACACCAGGTCGAGGTCGTTCGCTCGGCTCAGGGGGATTTCGCGACCATGCCACCCGCCTTCCCCAAGAGCCATGCGTCGCGCCGTGGTGCGACGAACCGGCATGCCGGCACGCCGGGCGGCCAAGAACAAGTATCCGGAACAGTCCAACCCCGCTCGCTCGTCGGTGGATCCCCCGAAGAGGTATTTGGGCCGCGCCTCCATGATGATGCGCAGCTCTCGTTTGAATGCGGATGAATAATCGGGGCCCAAGGCATGGGCCTCATCCTTGAATGACCAACCAGGAAACGCAATAGATAAGAACGGCAACAACAATACCACACGCAAGGTTGTTCTCATGTATTCTTTCCAGCCAGTCGTGAGGGGTGTAGCAGTCGAATGCCGTGACCGCGCTGATTATCATCAGCGTCCCGAGCGGCATTACGAACACCATCCGCAACACGTACCGCACCATACCGTACGGGTCGCCCTGCGTGCTCCATAGGGGCACGGTAGCGACAAGTCCCGCAACGGTCCACAGCAAAGTCCCGACCGCGATGAGCACCCACTGTCTGTTCGGCCTCATGGAACGGCACCTCCCGTTATTGGACGGGCTGATCGCCCATTCGCAGAAAAGTGAACAGCAACGGCACCATGAGGGCCTCGATCTTGGCCCCTGTTTCGGCATCCAAAACGCCGGAACATGTCAGCACCGCGACGAAAAAAGCCATACCGCTCGTGATGATGGTTTTGGACAAATACCAGGGTTTGGTATCCATTATTGAACCTCCCTTATGTTTGTCGATCGGAACCGGCTACCGGTCTATTTGCCGGCCAGGTGATTCCAAAAGGCGACGATACCCCCGAGGGCCGTGGCCGCCACAAGGCCAAGCCACTGCAACAGGCTCACTTGGGACCGCACTTCAGCGTGTTGTGCTTCCGCGGCTTGAAGCCTCGTTTCAACCGCGGCATGCGTGTCGCGGCAAGCCGCGCCGTACGTGGTAAGGGCCGCTTTGATGTCCTGAAGCATCACGGATTGCCATTCCAGCAGGGTTTCCAGACGCACCAATCGTGTCGTGAGTTCATTGTCCTCCACGTGTACCCTCCATGTCGTCGAATGGTTGATGTAAAGGGCCTCGCTTGAATAGAAGTTTTTGAGGAGGGGTCCGGGGAGGACCTTTTTTCAAAAAGGGCCTCCCCGGTTAACGCTTGCTCTTCCTTCTCCCTTCTTTTTCCTCATTTCCGCTCTCCCTCCCCCTGCTATTCGAACCAGCCCAGCGTGTACAGGCCGCATGTCGCGATGGTGTAGTTGGTTCCTCCGGTTTCTCGTATGAACTTGTACCGGAGCGTGTTGTGGGCCGTCAGGGGAACGTCGGACACGGCCACGAGCATGTTATTGGCTGCTGCGGAAGCTCCTGCCATAAAGGACTCGAGTACCGTGGAGCCGGTGTTGCCTTCGTACACGTAGGTCTTGACCCATCCTGCCGAAGATAGGGTCTCACCGAAGAACTTGAGTCGGACCTTGTTCGCGGTGGGCGGAACCCCGGGAGCGAGATCCAGGTTTTGTTCGGAGAGGCTGGAGGTTACGGTCATGGTCTTCATGGAACGGAGCTGAGTTTGTCGGCCGATTTTGATGAAGGAAGCGATGTTGCCGCCGGCGTCGATGCGGATCGCGCCGAGATACAAACACGGCACATCCTCGGGCGGAACCGATTGGAGCCAATCCTTGGCCGTGATGTGGCCCGTTTGGTCGCCATCCAGGATAATCATATCGGGGGTGCCGTTGATGCAGTCGCTTATGGTAAACACGGTTCCCGCCGGAGACTCGAATCCCTGTTTGACCAGCCGATAATTGTTGAAAGCATCGTTTGAGCCGAGGAAGCCGTTTTCCGCGGTGGTCCCGTCATCGTGCGCGGCCGGTTGCAGTGTGGTTTTGCCTGCATTGGACACGTCGTAATCCAGGGCCTTGACCCGGATGAAGGGCAGTACCGCTATTTCATCCGAATCCGTCATGAAAAGGCTGTACCAGCTATTGGCGACTTTGGCGCCGTCGATCATGCCCGAGGCGGAGCCGGCGGCATATACCGCATCGATGTCCACGTCGAACGGTGCCGTCACGTCCCAGCTCCGGCACATGTGATCAAGGGCCTGGTACTGACCGCCGAAGAGATGGCCGGCTTGATGATATCTCCCCGCAGGTATGGTGACTTCATCGGGATCCTTGTATTTGACCGCGGGTGGAACGTAATCGGGGGAACACACGCCCTTTGACAATGCAGAATCAATACCTTTGAGATGAGCCGTAAGCTGGTCCGGTTGATCTACCTCTTCCGGCCCGGTATCGGGCGTGTAGCCCGCATAGCCCGCCCAGGATATTTGGACCTTGTCTCCGTCGATCGGGTCGTCTCCTCCGTCGATGTGCCCGGACGCATGAGAGCCGCCGCCGGATACCACGAGGTCCCATACCGCGTCCCAAGATGCGCCCGTCCCCGGTTCGTTGGTCTGGTCCGCAACATGCCCCGCGGTACAGATGTAACTCGATCCGTTTTTCTCCGCGCCGTCGCCGGTATAGTAGGATGTCCCGGCCACCCAAGGCCCCAGCCAATTCCAAATACCCCCGTTTCCACCGCCCGATCCCGGTGAGAATCGGATGGTGGACGAGTCGATCGCTCGCCCCAACAGGGGAGAATCGAATGACCTTACCGACGTGATCGACCCGGGGTTTGATCCCAGATAAAGCAATGCCCCCGCGGTCCATTGCCAAGCCTGTCGCGAGATCACGCCGTCGAGCAGAATGCAGCCGGAGTCGCCGGGGGCAATTCCACCCGGCCGTATGGCCATGCCCCACGCGTCTCTTTGCAGGTCGTTTCCTCCCAGGAAGGCTTTGCGCCAAGTGTTGTCGGATGTGTCGAGATACACGGCATCGTATTGCGCCAGTGCCTCACCCGCGATACCAACGGCAGTATGTATCGGATGTCCCCACGAGACGGCACCCGATCCGTCGATTGCCAAGGTTTGGCCCTCAAGCACGCCTTTGGCCAGGCGATTGTAGCCCGTGCCGTCGTGGACCATCAAGTCGCCGGATTCGCCGTTGTCGCCAACCGCGGTTGCAACGTCTTCAAGATGTTTGAGAGAAATGCTCCGCCACTCCGGGACCCCTTCGGAACAGCGCAGGACTTGTCCATCGGCGCCGGAATCAAGCTTGGTAAAAGCGTTGCCGTTGTGGTAGATGATGGCTCCCATCGAACCGGCAAGAGCCGCCGCGTCGCCTTCACCGTCACTTTGCAGCAACCCCGGATTATCGCACATGCCGTAAAGCTCAAAGCCCCGGCCGTCTGAGGCGACTCGCAGGAACCGCCGGGATTGTCCCGTAACAGGAATGGGAACGGATTGGATATTGGCGACCTGCGTTGTAGACAACGCGGCAGCGGCGATCATCCCGCCCAGGCTTGCGGCCGTATGATCGTGCTCCGCCAGGTTTCCCGAGTAAGCCCCCGCGTAGGTTGTCCCAATTTGAATCGTCGCCAAGTTCGGGGTCAACGGGCTATGACGAAGCGTGCATACCGTCCGGTCCGCCGTCTCCTCGTACGATGCCGCATCCGCCGTTGCCTCGGTCGTGCCGTCCGCGCCTTGAATAAGTCGAACACGGAGTCCGGGGAGCAATTCCCCCGTGTGGTCGCCGGATACGGAGAATTGGTTTACGGATATGTAAGATGCCGTGATGGGCATGGGTGCTTGTCCTTTATTGGAAGATCAGTTTACGGGGGAAGGACGTCCTGAAAGAAGGCTCTTACACCGGACCGACATCCCCATGAACTTACAAGCCTCAGCCATAGGTTGCAGAGAGGGTCTCAAAGCCCATGGCGAAGATCCGGGAAGAGCTACGGCCTTATCCCCTGTTTTGAGTCCTATGGCATTCTCGCGTCCTTCCCAACGCTTTCAGCTCACCCCTTCCATTCCACCTCCCACGGAGTCCGACCGGACCACTCGCCGGCCCACGGTGCCGTCCATTGCATCCCGAGATAGGGATTAGGCGGGCCTGTGGCGTCATCGTGCCGGACAACCAGGGTGACTATGCTCGATCCTTCCGGTATCATAGGATTCGATCCGACTCGAAAGCTTATGGGCGTCGCCGTAAGGGCAGGTAGGTGCCCGAGGTAACAATTTGGGTTCCCTACCCCCGGGATCTCTCGATAGAGGCCGCCGGGCAATGGTTTTGCACTGAAGTAGCCCGCGTGGGCCTCGTCGAGAACGCATAGGTACGCTCCCTTCAACCGCTCATCTTCTTCGGTTGCCAACACCAGCGTGAAGTCCGAGTTGGACCCGAGCAAAACACAAGGAAGAGTCACCGTCCTTATTCGTTGTTCATTCAGCTTCCAGTACACGACCGAATCCTCAACGGGGACCAACGGCGGGAGTTAGCGCCATTCTCCTTACTCCGATCTTCAGCTCTTCGGGGGTCGGTTCGCGGTTGACCCTGATGAGAGCCCGGGGTCGGAAGATCGGTGTCACAACCGTATCTCCGAGAGGGGAAACGGCTATCTTCAGGGCATAGAGTTTGTCCGAGAGATCGGTCCCGTCGATGAGGAAACGGAATGATTCCCCATCCGATCGTACTTCGATATCGTCACACACAACATCGAGTCGCAGTCGGCTCGCCTGGAGATTCACCACCATGCCGGTCCGTCGCAATAGGTCCGCGGCTTCGCGCCTCATTGCCGCGATGTCCTCTCTGAGCGTCGTTCCACTGTCGGGGATTTCTTCCGTATTGTTCATCAAGGGTCCGGTCATCAGCCGTACACCTCCTCCCAGTTTGATCCCAACCATTTTTGCGAATCTTCCTCCCAAAATAGGAGCGGGGATGTGAGCATCACGTACAGCGGCGGATCGAGTCCGTGCATGCCCGCGGTGCGTTTCCTTTTGACTCGACAGCCGATCAAGGCGAACGGCTCAGTGCAAGGGAACAGAAGTTGTCCTTCCGATGTGCATTCAGGCAGAAATGCCCTTTCCATGCGGCGGAACAGCCCGGTGGTCTGTTGATAATAGACGGGGTTCATGCGACCGATATCTCCGTCCAAGGGCATGTGCGCGGACCGTTGGTCTTCGAAGGGCATCTCGAAACGGTGTCCGTCGCCCAAGACGTTGAGCTCGAACTGTTCTTCGGTACGACGCCAGACAAAGTAGGGTTTGTGCCCCGACAGGATCACCGCGACCAAGGCCCCTTCCGGGTTTGGAACCAGCCCTACTCCGTAGGCGGCATCAAACGAACCCATATCTGCCGGCACATCGGTCCCGCCGAAGCCGAGGCGCTTGCCGATGTCCGTTTCGTGGATTTTGCGCCAAACGGGCCGGTTCGAAAAAGGCGGAGGCCAGTTGATGTACCATTCGTCCTTGCCGGAAAAAACGTGTTTCCCGTCTCCTCGCGAGGCCGGCACCACGGGCAGGTAAATCAGATCCGGAGACGCTCCCGGCTGATAATAAAGAAAGAAAAGGTCGTTGGGACGGCCGGTGGTCACATGAAACGAATTGAACCCTGATAGGGGCTCATCCATGATGACCGGCCGTTTGGCTTTCGCAAAAGTCTCATCTTCTCGGAGCACGGGATGGACCAAGGTCCAATGTCCGCCGGGTTCCCGGTCGATGATGTGGACATGGGTTTCCACTTCTTCCTGCGCGGGCGCCGCCCAAGGGAAATCCGTCGGGAGGCGGTCGTAGTGAATTGAGGTTACATTGACCGCGGTTATGAAATAGCCGTCGAACTTGGTGTAAGTCCTCGTTACTACGGCATTCTGGGCCTCGTATCGTGCATCGCAGGGTCCGTTGGTCTTTTCTTCGCTCCAACCCGTTTCACGGCGTGCGACAAAGGGCTTGTTATAAGGATCGTATGCGGGAGCAGCCGGGTTGACGTAATAATACTCATAGGTTTGTTGTCCGTGTGCGCATTTGATCGGGTCTTCGTACACCATCCAATCCCAATGCCATTGCGAGTCCCCTTCCGCCGCGGTGAGCCACACGCCGTAGGTTTGAAACAGGCGATTATCAAGAGTATTGAGGCAATCACCCACATCCGACCCGCAATATGAATGAGCCTCCATGCCGCAGTGACCGGGGCTCCGATCGATCCCCTCGCACCCGCACGAATAGGAATAAGTCAAGCTAACCTCGGCGGCTTCGTACTTACCGAATGTGTGCCGCAGGTAATAGCCCACTCTCCGCGGCATGAGAAACACGCGGCACTTGGCGATCAAGAACATGTCCACCACCGGGCCCGTTACTTCTTCCGCGTCGTACGACAGGTCTCGGGTTACCTTGTAATGGTCCTTATCGGACGTATCGAACGGGGAAAAGAACACGCCTTCCGGTTCGATGAAATCCGCGGCGTATTCCAGGTTGCCGCCGATGGTCTTTGAGAGGTAATGGCCGAAGGATTTGGTCCCGATTTCCCTAACGGCCAAGTGAAAGCGCTCGGGGGCCCCTGAAGTGTTCTTTGCCGTGGCCCCCTGCTCGGGCGGGACGTTATCCCTATAAGGCATCAACGCCTTCATCTTACGACCCTTTTCAGGAACCTGCCCGAGTTCCATGTCCGGCCCCGCGGTGAATCGGACATGGCCGTTTCTACTCTTCAGCTCTATGAGGAAATCGTAACATCGCTTGTCGTCAAGCCGGCCATAGGTCCACCGCCGGCCGTTATCCCTGATGTGGGTGAACGCGAGGGGCCGGCGGTCCCATCTATCGGGGTTGTCCGGCCCGTACTGGGCCTGGATGAGAACGTCCGGAATCAATCCCTCGTTGGAATGGTATTGGTGATCCGTCGTCCAGGGATACCAGGCGTAATGGCCGCATCGGTGAAATTCACAGGTCTTTTTGTCCTTCAGCGTGTCGGGGTTCTCATCTCCTTCGTACACGTCGACCCAAGCGAAGTCGTAACCCGCCTCGTCGTTCAGCCAGGACCGCACGGAAGAGAACCCCTGATCCTTGGCGTAGGCCCACAACAGGAAGTTGGGCACCGAGGAGGCCCCTTCTCCCGACAATAACTCCGCGAGTGACGAATATCCCCAATCCACGAGAAAAGCGGCTTCGTCCGCATACCCTTTCAAGGCAAAGTAATCGGTGAGGGTGCCGTATCCGACGGACGAAAGAAATTCGTCCAGGCAGGCCGCCCCCCTATCCTCAAGGAAGTTTGACGGTAGACCCCCGCCTGGGGTCGGGTCGTAGGACGTGCCTCCCGGCCCCGGACGGGGCTCCTTCACCGTCCACCCGTCGAACAGCTCTATCCGAAGACCGTACGAGGCCGGTTCGTCTTCTTCGAGGATAGAGGGCCAATTGGGGTCTTCGGGGCCGTCTTCCGTCGTCTGATCTTCACCAGGTTGTTTTAGCGGGCGCTTGGGATCGAAAGAGACTTCCAGGCCTATTCGACGCTTCATGTGAACGTGACCCCGCTTTCGGCAAGTATGTCGGTGAGTGACGGCCGGCCGCGATTGTTCAGATAATCCTGAATCGTAGGATGACCTTGGTCGTTTACGTGGGCCGCCACAAGGAAATCGGTCGCGGACGCAAACCCTCCCGATGTCAGGAATTCGTCCAAGGACGCGAACCCGTGATGTGCAAGGAATTCCGCCTCATCCACGTACCCGTTCCGGGCGCAATAAGCCCCCATGTCCGGGTAGCCCACCGCATGGAGAAACGCATCCACATCCGCGAATCCGTAATCCCGCAGAAAATTGGAGGGAAGCCCGCCGGCCGCGGGCGCGACGTACTCCGTCGCCTGGTCTGAAAAGGCGTTAATGCGAAAGACCAGGATGTCTTCCAACGGGGCTGCTTGAAGAGAGCCATGGACTTCATGGGACCCCGGCGCCGCACACATCACCGAACCGTGGATTTCGACACCGTATCCGCCCATTAGACTTCCGTTCCCGTTACACGTAAGGAGAAAACCATGGGGTTTAAGGCCGGGAGCGCGGCCGGCGGTACGGAGGCCCTTATCCTAAATGGGACCGCGGCTTGGCCGGCAACCAGGCCCTCGACGGCTCCCGACTTCAAGGTGATGCCGGTCGGTCCCGGCTGAAAAAGGCCGAGAGCATCGGCCAGTTCGATGCATTCGCCCCCGTTGTACACCCGGATGGCGGCCGTATCGGAAGCTGAGAGTTCGGGCGATAGGATGAACTCAATCGACTGATACGGTGTGCCGTCCGCGAACCTGTACACCGTTAGGCCGTCGCATTTCAGGCCGGCCGTACCCGGGATCACCTCGGCCGCGGCCACGTCGCGGATCTCGACGAACGAGCCGTCCACGAGGATGCCGGTGGTGTTCGGCGATCCGGACGTGAAATTCACGAAAGTTAGGCTCCTGCCTGCTGCATCGGAGTGGGCCGAGGGATTGAGATTTCCGGTCTGTCGGTACGAATGGACCGGTCTCGACGGAGCCTGACCGTTGACGATACGTGCGGCATTGCCGGCGGTGAGCCTGCACCCGATCCAGTCCCGATTTCCCGCGTTTCTTACCTTCATCCAACGGTACGAGGTTTGGGCACCGCTGCACACGGGGCCCCACGTGAGGACGCGGGTCCATTCGCCGGATTGCGAACCGAACATCGCGCCCACGCCTATCTCGAAGGCATCCCCCGGTGAGACGTCCGCCGCGAAAACCAGGCCGAGACCCGGCAATAGGCCGGCGTTCGGGGTTGCGCCGTCGGCGATGATTTCCTTGGTTCCCTCAAAGAATAGAGGATTACCGAGATCGTGCGGATGGACCACATCGCAACGGACGGTGGAGCCCGTCTCCAGGGTGAAACGATACACCCCGGCCACAAGCGGGGCCGATCCCGCAGAAAGCGCCTCGAGCCGGACGACGGAACGCAACGGAGTTCCCACGACGTTTCGATAGTCGGTATCAACAGGCTGATCAGAGCCGCCGGACGTGAAGAAGAATTCCCAATCGGACATCATGAACCTCAACGTCAAGGCAATACCAGATCATTCTCAAAGAGGTAGGATCGCAGGGGGAAGGACCCCATAGGCGTCAAAATAAGGCGACCGGTAGAAGAAAAAATCCCCCCTGCCCCCCTTTACAAAAGGGGGGTAAGAGGCCGAATCCTCCCCCCTTTTATAAAGGGGGGTTGGGGGGGATTTCTCCGTGAGTCTTTGCTGCAAGGAAAAGCCGGTGGAACATAACCACATGATATCATAAAAATTAGACCGTTATTTTGACGCCTATGGGGTTTATCCCTGCCTGCCGTCGGCTTCCAGGGAACGGGCGGGGATAAACCCCCCTACGTTACCTTGGTTCCACCGGGTCGGCATGGGTTTTCACGCCGATCGACCGATTCCCCGCAACGTAAGCAGTTGTTCGTAGTATAGCCGGGCCGAATTGCCCGAGCCCGCCCGGTACCCGAATCTTTCCTCCACGCCGACCAGGTAATAGTCGCCGCCTGGTACGATCACCGCGGAGCCCTTCACACGGTAGGTCATTTCAGGTACCTCGACCATTTGGAGCATCTCTTGAAAGGGTATGGGAACGGGGGTTTTCACGGTAAGGGTAAGGGTCCGGCCGCCTTTGCGGGCAAAGACCCCAGCCGCAATCCGATCCATCAATTCGACGTTATCTTGAGTCAGGTCGTCGTGCCGAATATGGAACGGCTTGCGATAACACCTGCCTATGGTCCCGATAAGCCTTCCGGGGGACTCCGAACCGCCGGGCGCCTGGTGGTATTCCCGCCGAAACGGTGTTTCCCTTTCGATCCGGCGGACATCCTTTATGGGGTTTTCCAGGAACTGGCTCTTCACTCTCGTATGACCGGTGAGCACGTCCTGATCCAGTATGAACAGCACCAGAGTCATATCGTCAACCCGGTTCACATGGGTGGACCGAACGTGCAGAGTGGTATGCAAGGTTCTTTGCGTCGTGTCGGGGTCCGGATCAATGAACGCCCTGGACTTATCCGCACGCCACACATCGTCCAGCGGCACCGGATCGAAATGTTGGGAACCGTTGCCCGAATCGTATACGACCAAGCCTTCGATGACCTCGGAGGCCAGCACCTGATTGAACGCCTCGAGGAATTGGTCCTGCCGTGTTGTTCGGACCAAAATCTTCTCGAAGGTTTCCGCCCCGCCGGAACCGGGAAGCCGAACCATGGCCTCGTGGGTTTCCACCGATCCGATGGGCTTCCTTCCCGGGCCGTATTTGTATTCGGTCGTGATGCGATCGACGAGCCCGCCGCCCGGCCCCAGCGTCTCGATAACCTTTCTTACCAATGTGCGTTTGCCTGATTGGATGTAATAAGCGTCCGTGTGGAACCTTGCCTTGGGCAGATACGAGGTGAAGGGGTTGTCTCCTTCGTTGAACGGTCCCAGATACTCGCCGAACACCCGCCTGGAGTACAATCCGGTGAATTCTTCGGGATAGGTATGGACTTCATTCTCAACAAGCGGGATTTCAGGGATGGTTATCGGCACCATGTCGATGGGCTTCGGAAAGGTCACCACTGCATTACTGATCGGGCGGCCGGTGATGATGAGGTGGTCGATCGGGTCCCCGTCCCGATAGGCGGATTCCGAAGCGCCGATGCTCACGACGGCCGCGTTGCTCAACTTCATTCCGCGTCCTGCGGCAACGTCTTCGGGGTCCTCGGAAAGGACGTCGAGGATGAATATGGTCCCGTTAACCGCCCGAACGGTCGGCATCCACATTCGGAAGTCGGCCGTTATGGCTTCGAACCAGGTCGTCCCTGCGGCAATGGTCCGGGTGTCGTACAGTTGCACGTCGGGTGTATTAACTACCAATTTCCACCCCACGAGTCCGGCGAGATGCCTCGCGATGGCGTGGTGGCTACTGGGCCCGACCAAACACTCGAACTCCGCGTCCCCGGTGTCCTTGCCCGGTAATCGTGGGTGGTAGAAGCGTTGCTCGTAATTACCGTAAACCAGTTTCACGATGCCGTCCCGAAGGCACGCTCCGGCGGCTGCCGTGTTCAACCACGATGGATTTACGAATACCAAGGTTTTCGGAACGCAATAGCTCAAGATGTCCGATGTTACACCTTTGCCCGTAACCACCCGGACAGCCCTGCCGGTTCCGTCCTCTCCACCCATGCCCGTAGCCGTGGCCTCTTCGACGAGGACCTCCATGTGGCCGGCCATACCCCGTTCTATTGTCCAGAGGTCCTCCGGATCCAAATTGATCGGGTAAGGCAGGGTAATGGTCCATGATGCCGCAACTTCGGCCGCGTTTCGTTTTACCGAAGCCGACAGGAAGTCGATTTCCTCCCCGTTGCGTCGCACCGCGGCTTTGAATCCGGGTATGTGCCCCATGTGGTTCCCTATCCCGTGATTATGACGTTGAGCTCGCCCGTGTAAAGGTCAACGGGCCCACCGTCCGCGTGGGCCTTCACCACATCATCACCCCAAATCTGGTGCTTCACGCCTGTGACGCCGGCCTGAGAGGCAAACCGTATCCGATGCGATTCCCCGGTCCCTTCTGGATCCATCTCGAATTCGTCTCCTGAGCGCCACATGTTCATAAACGTGCGGACCGACGCCCACGGCGTCCACTCGAATACCAAGCGTGCCTTGCGGTACCGTTGAGATGAGGTTTCCGGCCGCAACACAACCAGATTACCGTCTCTCGTACGGGTTTCGCTGCCGAGCACCACGGGTTCATCCTTGTTTATCCACCGTAAGGGATAGGCCAATTGAACGCTTCCTATGTGTGCGGACATTTTGGGCGCGTCCTCCTTCGATGGAGCTCTACGGCTCTTTCGTGTCTCGGCGGTTCATTCCTCGTCCACTACCGTTATCTCGAAAAACGGGGACTCGGGATGGTGCTCCCAATCCTCCAGCCCCTCACCGTGGAATGGGATCCGTTTCCGGCGGGTCGGTTCAATCATGTTTGCCGACCGTCTTGGTCGGATTACGCATCGCCTGAATTCGAATATCTTGTTCTCTCCCGAGTAATTGTCGGTTACGAACTTCACGGCATATTCCGAGCCGAACCGCTGCAACGCGTGGATCACGTTTCCCTCAGCGGCCCCCTGAACGAATAGGGCTACATTCACCAGGGAAAGCTCGTCCAAGACGAACCAAAAGGAGTACCCCGTTGTGGTGACTATCGACCTGTCTATGACCTTACGGCCTCCCCGCAGCGAATAATGATCAACCCTCGTCACCGCAACTTCGTACGCCCAATCGCTGCAATTGCCCACATCAAAGTAGGCGTCCGCCGCGGGCGGGGCATTGCCGGACCATTCCGCAAGATAGAGTATCCCGCCGCCTATTTCGTACAATTCCTTGTCATGGCTGATTCGTATGGTCATGGGGTCGTTCCAATGCGAGGGTGTCGGAGCGTCTGATCAGGTCCGTAATCGTTCACCACGACGGATGAAGAATGAACCACCAAGTCACGAAGGCACAAAGGAATCAAAGGCTAATAGTCTTCAGGTACCTCCGACCCAAGCCGGCACTTTGATTCACGGGTGTACATGCCTTGTGAACCAACGGGCTTTTATGGATCATTTCAACCTCTTCTTCGTGTCTTGGTGACTTTGTGGTTGTATTTTCCGGATTCGAAGAGCCGTCCCGCTGAACGGTTACTCAGGTCCCCTATCTCCCCGGAATGGTCTCCACGTAGACGATCTCGAACATGATCTTCTGACCGACGACATGGTCTCCCTGGGCCGGGAATTCCACCGGGCCGATCCTGATCTCGTTCACTATTCCCCGGTGGACCCCGGCGACTACTTTGCCGGTGGCGTACATGGCCGATTTTACCAGCCGCACGAACTCCGACAGTTCCTTAACAGCCGCGTTATCGGATGAACCTCCGATAAACACCGCGAGGCTTATTCGCCATGCCCGGCGATATTCGTACCGTGAGGTGGACGACGTTACGTCATCCCCTTCGTCGATGACGAACACCGCGGGATAGTCGTCCACGGATGCCGTCCTGTGAAGATTGCGCTCCACGAGCCTGATTCCGGGGACATTCCAAAGGTTGCCCTGAAGCGCCGCAATTATCGATTCCCGTTCAGTCATGGTATGGACTTTGATTCATGCCGCTGAGATCCGTACCTTGTATACGAGTCCGAGCATGTGTTCGACCTCGGTTACGTCATGGACCAGGCCCTGGTGAACTATTGCGTCGTTCACCGAAATGTCCGTCGAAACGTCATGCACCCGTACGAGAAAGACCTTGTCGGTCCTTCCATATCCGCCCGGGCCGCCTTCTCTAACTTCTTTACCTACGTGTCGCAGGAATACCGCTGGAATTTCGCTATGTTGTTCCAGGGTTACGTTCCTGCCGAGTGCCGGGTCCCAGCTCGTGGGGCCCCGCTTCTTTAACACAACGGAAGTCGTCAAGTCGGCTTCCTGAAACAAGTCCTCGAGGACACGGGAAAGGGCCTTGATCGCCGGGGCCAAGAGATCGTTCTTCATCTAGGGCTCCAATAAGGCTCTTATCAAGTAAGAAAAGTGGTAAACGTTCACCGCGATGGGAGAAGAATCAACCACAAAGCGACAGGGGATCGATCGGTTTTGGAGTCTCACGCGGAGTCGCAGAGGCGCGGAGAAAGGGACAGAGAGAAACTCCGCGTCCTCCGCGGCTCCGCGTGAAAAAGGAGCGCGGTATTAAAGATTGTCACCACCGACTTGAGATTTAGGCGGCTTATATCTCTGTTTTCATTCTGTCTTTCTCTCTGCGTTCTCTGCGCACTCTG
>JAZDOF010000095.1:0-4979 GCA_043799015.1 Pseudomonadota bacterium
CGGCTCAAATGGAGAGCGATCCTATGAACAAGATCGCCAATTACTTTTCCAGCGGTGCCGGTGATAGGTCCTCCTAACCTTGTGTTGAAGGTCTCCGGCGCTCTCAGAAGGGAGAGTTTGACGGTCTCTTGAGTGACGCAGATCCCACAAGTGATAGGATAATCGGTAAGCGTTCTCTGCGATTTCTCCTATTCAAGGAAAGATCGCGGTGAACGCTTACGGCATAAGTACCTGGTCGGTTACTTCACGAACATCCCTCACCAGGACTATGTCGATCCCTTCCTTGATGTCGTCGGACAAGGTGATCACGTCTTCGGCATTGGCGGAGGGGAGAACCACTCGCTTGACCCCGCCTCTTTGAGCGGCCAGGACTTTTTCTCGGATGCCGCTGACCGGAAGAACGGCGCCGTTAAGGGTGATCTCTCCGCTCAGGGCCACATTGCGGCAGGCAGGTCGGCCGGTGAGCAGAGAAATCAGCGCCACGGCTATGGTAACCCCTGCCGAGGGGCCATCCTTTGGTATTGCCCCCGCGGGTATGTGAATGTGTATGTCATGGCCGGAATAGAATGCCGGGTCGATTCCGAACGTTCGGGCATTGGCTCGAATATAGCTGAGCGCGGCTTGAGCCGATTCCCGAAGCACGTTGCCCAGCGAACCGGTGAGAAGCAATTGTTGGGAACCGATCATCTTGATGGTTTCCACAAAGATGATCTCGCCCCCGAATTCGGTCCACACCAATCCCGTGGCCGTTCCCACTCGATTACCGGCTTCCGCGGCCTCATGCCTGAATTTCACGGGCCCCAGGAATTCTCGCACTGTCTCGCGGTCGATTACTTTTGGGGCTGATATTTCGCCGCTCTTCAGAGTGATTCGGGCCAGTTTCCTGCACACGTCGGCAATTTGTCTTTCGAGGTTCCTCAATCCCGCTTCGCGTGTGTAATCGTGAATGATGCCGGACATGGCTTCGTCGGTGACGGATACGGTGCAACCCGTAAGTCCGTTTGCCTTCAACTGCCGAGGCAAGAGATAATCGACCGCAATTCGCATTTTCTCTCGAATGGTGTAGCCCGAGTAAGTGATGACTTCGAGCCTGTCCAAGAGCGGGCCGGGCAGGTTGTCTACCACATTTGCGGTGGAGATGAACATAACCGAAGACAAGTCAAAAGGCACGTCCAGATAGTGGTCCACAAAATTTCGGTTCTGTTCGGGATCCAGGATTTCAAGCAGCACCGATACCGGGTCGCCCTTGAAATCGCGCCCGATTTTGTCGATCTCATCCAACATGAAAACCGGATTCTTGACCGATAACCGCTTTATCTCACTAATGATACGTCCCGGCATGGCCCCCACGTAGGTTCTTCGATGGCCGCGAAGCTCCGCTTCGTCTCTCAGTCCTGCCAGGGACAAACGGACGAATTTCCTCTCCATGGCCTCGGCCACGGCTTCGCCTATGGAGGTTTTTCCGGTCCCCGGAGGGCCGGCAAAGCACAGGATCGGACCGCGCGTAATTTGGGCCGTCCGTTTCTTTTCAAGGATTCGATTTACGGCCGATCGCAGGTCTTCCAGCTTAAACGGTTTGGCAAGATAATAAGCGGCCCCCATGGTAAGGGCGTTTACGGCCGAATCAACCGTGGCATATCCGGTGATCATTATCACGTCCGTTTGAGGAGAGACGCGTTTCAGCTTTTCCAGGAGTTGTTGGCCGTCAATCTTCTCCATTTTCAAGTCGGTGACAACCAGGTCGTAATCCCCTTCCCCCAGTTTCTTAAGCGCATCCAAACCGTTGCAGGCCGTATCCACCCGATGCCCGAGCTTGGAAAGAACGTGCTCGACGTTGGCACGCGCCAATTCCTCGTCGTCCACGACCAGTATGCGGGATATCCTCATGTTTCGAAGCGTGCGTACGGCCAAGTACTCCAGGACCCGTTCTTTCACCTGATGAAGGCCGAAGTGACGCTGTTCAAGTATTTCTTCGGCCCGCCCCATGTCCAGGTTGTCATCGGTGTAACCGTTCCAGGGCAGGGACGTGAGGTAGTCAAGATAGCCCATCCCTATGGAGTATTCCGCGGCGGAAGGGTCCGTCTTCTCCAGTCTCTCCAGCTCCTTGAGCGCAACGGCCATGGCGGCGTCGGGCATCCGCGCTTTCTGTACGGCTTCTCGCAGATCCAAGATGTCCTGCGGCACTGGGGGACGCTGTTCCTCGGTTTTCCTGAAAAAGGCCATCGAACTCCTCGCCGAATGGGATCCTGTCGGCCTGCATTATAGGAACAAGCAACGCGGACCGCAACGATCCCCGCGTGCCGGAGGTATCCGCCCGCCTTCCCGAAGTGTAACAGGGGCATGGATACTTGCGTTGCATATTGAAACGCCTGCCTTGCTCGGGATATGTGGACCAACAATGCGAAATCACGCCACAAACATATACGGAATCCTCCGTGTTGCTCAATGCAACACAGGCATTGATGCATGAGTGTCCCCCGCCGATCGTGCGATCGCCCGATAGCCTTTACCCGCCTACCTTTCCTGTGTTGGCACGGAAATTGATTAGGGATAAGCGGAACACGAACTCAGCAGTTTAACGGAGGCGACCATGAAATCCTGGAGAGAGAGATTTCAAGCCATGGCGGCGGCTGTGGCCTTTGCGGAAGAAGGGGAGTGGGATACTGCCCGGTCTTTGATCACGGACCAACGTTCGAGAGTTGATGACGGACAGCCTGATCTCAAGAAACGTCCGGACCGCAGACCGAACCACAGATCCTATCAACTCTAAATGGGGGAGGCGACGCCGAATCGATCCAAGACGCAACCATTCACTTGCGAGCGGGAAAATCCCCACGAGATTGAATGGTTACATCCAAGACGGACCCGGCCGACCTTCATGGACTTTTTTCAGGTCCTCTTCGTGTGCCGGTGATTTACCGATCTTATTTCACCCGTTCAACAAACGGTCGCACTGAACGACGACACTATCCGTAACATAAGGAGGCGGTTCATGGCCGCAAGGCAAAAGGAAAGTAAGAACAAGCTGTTGGGAAAGACCATATTCTACGGTGCCGTCACGGCCCTTCTTTACGCAGCGGTTTTTGCAAATGCAGACGTCGTAATGCAACTCTTCACGCGGGGAGGTGCATACGCCGCACTTCCGATTGCCACCGTCTTCGCTTTTTCTCTTGCTCATGGTGCCTTCTCGGGGAACCTGTGGTCGATTATGGGGATTGAAGCGGTGACCAAGCAAGCCGTGAAGCGTCCCGAGGTCAGACCTACCCGGCCGGCGCAGAGACCTAGACCTCGTCTACGTATGAACGCCTAGTATCAGCGGCTGATTTGAGAATTACCGTTAAACGGGACCGTTTTGCGCATGGCCTCGTAGCGACCGGCGGTCGCCCTTCAGGCGACATATACCGATAGGAGGAAGGTTTAATGCACGATCTGGCGCTGGAAGGCGTAAAATTCATCGACCTAAGCTGGACCACGATTGCGTTCTTGTTTACCGTAGGATTCATAGGCGGCTTGGTGAGCGGATTCATCGGCTCAGGCGGGGCCTTTGTCCTTACCCCGGCTATGATGAGCCTGGGGGTCCCGGCGGCTGTCGCGGTGGCGAGCAACATGTGTCACAAGTTCCCCAAGGCTATGGTCGGGGCTTACAAGAGGTACAAGTACGGCCAAGTAGACCTCAAGCTGGGCGTGGTTATGGCGGCCTCCGCAACCGTGGGGGTTCAGGCCGGCATAAAGATTCAGGAGTTTATCCTTTCTCGATGGGGTGAAGCCGGGTCAAATCTTTACGTCAGCCTTTCTTTCGTGGCGGTATTGGTGGTCGTAGGCGGGTATGTGTTTTACGATGCATGTACGACCGCCGATGGGGCGGACGAAGAACGGACGCCCTCTTTGGCCCGCAAACTACAGAATATCAACCTTCCGCCTATGATCCACTTCAAGACCGCTAATCTCACCATATCTCTTTGGTTTACCATTCCGGTAGGATTTGCCACCGGGCTGCTGGCCGCGACAATTGCGGTGGGCGGCTTCGTGGGTGTGCCCGGGATGATTTACGTGATCGGCGCTTCCGGTCTGATCTCATCCGCTTCAGAACTCGTCATAGCCTTTATTATGGGGCTCGGCGGCTCGGTCAAGTGGGCCCTTCACGGCATGGTGGACATCAGGCTCACGCTCATTATCCTCGCGGGTTCCCTTCTCGGGGTGCAGCTTGGCGCAATCGGAACCACCTATGTGAAAGAACACATGATCAAGGTCGTCATGGGAACCATCATGATCATCGTGGCGGTGAGCAGGGCTCTTGCCGTACCTGGGTACCTGAAACAACTGGACCTGTTGTCCATAAGCAAATCCACCGTCACGGTACTTGATCTTGTCAGTTTCATAACGATGTGTGCCGCCTTGGCCGTGGGAGCGTTAATCATCTTGGGCAGCATGTGGAAGGGCAGGCGCCCGACGGAAGAAGTCATCCCGGCACCGGTGGTCGAAGGGTACGAGCATGTTTGACCGAATCCTCGTCGCCGTGGACGGGTCCGAATCGGCTTTGAATGCTGCTCGAAGAGGGCCTTTGTCAGATCCACCGGCCCACGAACTACGTGTTACGTCGGAGGGCAAAGTGTTATGAAAGTTTTGGTTGCAGTGGACAAGAGTCCCGAATCACATATGGCTTTGGCATATACCTGTCATCTTATGGAACACTTCGACGCGGAGGTGCATGCCCTATACGTAAAACCGGACGGGGTTAAGGTGGCGGCCGAGGTTTTCTATGCGCCGTTTTTCTCCAAAGACGGTCTGGAAGCCTGGATCGACGCCGACGCCTTACAAGTCAAAGAAGAGGCATTGGAAGCGTGCGAATACTGCCTTGCCGGGAAGGTTCCCTGCCGGCCCATGGTCGTCGAGGGGGATCCGGCCGAAGAAATCCTCGAAACCGCTCGCTCGGGAGACTACGATCTGATCGTGTTGGGATCTCACGGTCACTCCGCCCT
>JAZDOF010000121.1:0-3773 GCA_043799015.1 Pseudomonadota bacterium
ATAAATCCCGCCCCTACGTTACCTTGGTTCCGCCGGGCCGGCTTTGCCGCAAAATTCAAGGAGCGTCACTATAGCGGGGATCCGTTCTTGGTTCAGCACCACCCAGGGTCTCCGCTTTCGCTGGGACGACGTTGAAAAGGCGGTCGTTGGGTCCCAATCGCAGGGCTTCTTCATGGTCTTCGAGGAATGACGGCGAAAGCCCCTTGCCCGTTTTTCCTCCGATTAATGAGGCGGGCGGTGCGGCAAGGTCGAGAGTTTCCCTCGGCACTGCTCCACGTCCTTGGCTATCTGAGCGATAAGCTCGTCCGGGCCGTTGAAGGTCATCTCGGACCGCAACCGGTCAACCACGAACACTTTGATGAATTGACCATATATATCTTGTGAAAAGTCAAGGATGTGAACCTCGTAAGACACCTTCCTGTCCTTGAACGTCGGATTTTTTCCAATATTCATTACTGCGGGAAAGGTGCTTTCTCCTACACGGGCGTACGCGGCATACACCCCTTCAGGCGGCACGAGCTTCGGCTCCGGTTTGATATTGGCAGTGGGAAAGCCCAGTTTCTTGCCTCTGTGATGACCGTGGATGACCTTGCCTTCGATGGTGAATTCACGGCCCAGCAGCCGGTTGGCCTCCGCTACCTCTCCGCGCAGAAGATGCTCGCGGATTCTGCTGGAAGACACCCGCTCGTTCCCAACCATCGCGCATGACACCACGTGGACTCTGAAACCCATTTCCGGGGCCATATTACGCAGAGTATCCGGTGAGCCGGCGCGATTTCGTCCGAATCGATAGTTCTCACCGACAAATAAGTCCCGGACTCCCAGTTCCTCCACAAGTATGTTGCTTACGAAGTCCTCCGGAGATTGCGACGCGTATTCCTTGGTGAATTCGGCAAGTATGAGCACGTCCAGCCCGCAGTCCGCAAGGATTTCCGCCTTCTCATCGAACGTCGTGATCCTTGGGACTTCCGGAGCCCTATTGAGTACCACCCTCGGATGTGGATCGAAGGTATAGACCACCGCATCTCTCTTCTTGAGATGCGCGGATTCCACCGTTCGGGCAAGTATTTCCCTGTGTCCGAGGTGGACACCATCAAAATTCCCCAATGCCACTGAAGGGGCGTTGAAGGAATGGTATATCTTATCTCTAACTCTTATTATTTCCATACGTTATTTTCTTAACCGGAAGCTGATCTTTCGGAACACGGGGCTGACCGCACTTGCGCCACAATGTCACGCCGGCACAAGGCAGCCCCGTAAACCTTGGATTACGGCTTAGCGGTTTTTGGCTCTTCCTTGGCCGACGGGTCGGGCTTGGCCTGGGTCGCCGCGGAAGGGGCGGCCGCAGGGGGGGCATCCGTCTTCTTCAACTCCACCGCTCCCTTGGGTTTTGCATCCGCGTCCGCGGGTTTGTCCGGTTGCGGTTTGCTTTTCTCTTCCAGTTCCTTGGTCTTGTTCTTAAGTTCCTTGTTCTGTAGATCAAACGCCGCGTTCTGCTCGTCCATGTGCGCCTTAAGGGCCTGATTCTCGGACATCAGCTCGGCATTGTCCGATTCCAGGCGTTTGATCTTGGTTTGCATCTTAAATATATCCTTCTTGTCACGGAGGATCTTCCTCCGCTCCCCTATCCATTGCAGATGCGACGCAAACTCCACGAGCGCGACAACCAGCGCGCCCACCGAAAAGAACAGAAGCATCACCTGCCAGAACTGAACGTTTATGTCGGCTTCCCAATAGTAGGGAAACGGCAGCCTCGGATTGAATCCGAAGTACCTCATCTCAAAAAAGATGTTCTTGTTGAGCATGCAGAACCAGATGGCGACGGCAAAAGCCACCAAGCCGAGGAATATTTTTACGAGCAACGACACAAGGGACTTCATCACACTACCTCTTACTCGTCGGTATAGAGCTCTTGAAAAGCTTTTCTCAGATTTCGCCATGTACTTGTAAAATGCTCTGGAATCACTCTTAATTCCGCAAGCACGGCCATCACGTTGGTGTCGCCCCTCCAACGGGGAACCACATGATAGTGGAGGTGCTCCTCAATCCCTGCCCCGGCTATCTCCCCAAGATTGAGGCCGACATTGAATCCCTCGGCCTTCATGACCGTCCTCAGAACCGTGACGGCACGCGTGACTTCCAGGGTGACCAGGCCCATTTCTTCCAGAGTGAGCTCACAGATGTCCGAAACATGGCGGTACGGGCTCACCAATAGGTGGCCGTTATTATAAGGGTATTTATTCATCATGGTAAACGCGCCCCGGCCGCGATGAACCAGGAGGTTCTGTTCATCCGCGTCGGACGCAGGTTTGGTACAGAAAATGCACCCGGATTCTTTATCCTTGCCGAGGACGTATTCTATCCTCCAAGGCGCAAACAGTCTTTCCATTTGTTACCCATTCCTACAACCGCCCGATCTATCCGTAACCGAAGGTCGGAAGATACCGTCGGTCGAGTCCATATTAGACTGAGACGAAACGAGCCTCTATTCGGTCCGCATCAATTTCCAGCAACCCTACGGTTGCGCCGGGGGCACGGGTATTCCCTGACCCGGGGTTGAACATCCGAACGCCGTTGACGGGTCCCCAGAAAGGAATATGGGAATGACCAAAGACTATTACATCCGGCCTCGGCTCGTCAAATCGGGAGATGATTCTCTGTTGAAGACCGTCCTTGGAGCCCCAACCGTGAATAAGCCCGATCTTTATTCCTTGAGCCGGTATGATTCTCATCTGGGGGATTTCGCCGGCTATGTCGTAATCGTCCATATTCCCGCAAACGGCGATGACGTTGCTCTGCTCCATATGTTGGAGGACCCGCCGGGTAACTATGTCGCCGGCGTGGAGTATCATGTCCACATCAGCCAATACGACATTAAGAATGTGATCCAATCCTGCATCCGGAGTGTGCAGATGGGTATCCGACATAACACCGATTCTCATAAAAGCCTCACACCGGGCCGGTTGTCAAGGAAGTCCGAAGGGTCGCAGGCGGCGCCCGGATATGGTGACGCGACTGAAGGTCGGCCCCGACGAGTTCGCCCAAGCCTCTGGTGAAATCCTGGAGTTCCGTTCACTCATAGTGACTCTCCTTGAATTTTGCGGCAAAGCCGGCCCGGCGGAACCAAGGTAACGATGTTTATTTCGATTCACTCAACCGTTCAGGGTTCCGGTAATTCTCAACGCGTGACACTAAAGCATTCCGCCCGCCTCATTTGGGCTGCCGTACCGGCTTTCCATCGGATGATTTAAGCACTAGATCTCCACCGAGCACGACCCTGTTGCCCGATATGAAGATCATCCCTCCAACATCCTGGTAGCCGGCGGCACGATCCAACACGGCAGAGGTGTTTTCGCCCCGTCCCAACCGGTCTCCCAAGTCTCGGGCAAAGGAAGAGGCCCAGCACGCGGACCTGGATACTACGGTGACCGAGTGAATTCCTTTCCCCGGGCTGTATGTGGAAATCCCGTATGGTCTCTTGAATGCCGGTATGGCGAGGACGAGACGATCATGAAGCGGAGACCCCATGGCATATAAATAAACGTCCAACGGGGATGAAGTACGAACAAAGGAATCGCCGCCGCTTGAAACAATAATTTCGGGGGAATCCTGGGCCAGGTCGCGTGCCACGAAATCGGCCATGGCTCCGCTGACGCACGACATGGGAGCTACCCCCGACGACCGACTGGACAGATCGGCATATCTTATTATTTCCGGTGCGGAAGCATATATCTGAATTGGAGCGGCAGCCTCTCGGAATGCCGGATGCTGCC
>JAZDOF010000122.1:0-2349 GCA_043799015.1 Pseudomonadota bacterium
TTGACGGCCCAATCCCAGCTCTTCTCTTCCCACTTCTCGCTGTAAGGTGCCCGATACAATACCTTGGTGAGCCTGTGAGGATTGGCTGCGGTCGTCTGAAACAGCGACGCGCCTTTGGCACAGAGGGCCCCTTCGTTTGTCGGATGGTCGGGATCGCCTTCGATGTTTATGATCTTTCCGGCCTTGGTGTCGGTACTCACGATGAGTCCGCAGCCTACTGAGCAATAGGGACACACGGATGTGGTGTGTTTGGCCGTCTTCATGGCGCTGATCTTGAGATCGTCCGCGTACGCTTTGACCGGACCAAGATCAAGTCCCAACGAAGACAGAGCAACACCGGCCCCAACCGCGCCGGTTATGACGAAAAAATCCCGGCGAGTCACGTTCATCGGTTCAGCCTCCTTCCTGTATCATTGTGCTGAATGGAAATAGTCGCCCCCTCCGGTGTCTCTTCCGTTCGAGGGTCGATTCCGTCGATAGAAACACACCTCCTATTATGTCCCGAATGACATATGAGCACATTTTTGTCAACATATTATTATTTCACGCGTTTTATAGTCCTGATATACGAACGAATTGGGTGAAAAACACCGGGAGAGGCTATGACAAAACCTGCATATGGGCCATTGCCGCGGGAGCCGCGTGAAGGATGCGGTTATTCTGGGTCGTAATAGGTTGCTATTAGTAATTACGGTGCAATTTCCGGTGAATATGTTGACTCCACGGGGCCGTGGTGCTAAACCTATGGCCGGCAAAGCCGTATCCGATTTCCCGCGCTTTTCTTGTGAGGTGATGACCGTTGAAATCGCTCTTGTCCACAAAAGAGGTCGCCGAGATGCTCGACGTGAACGAGAAGATGGTCTACAACCTCATTTCGGAAAAGAAACTCCCTGCTACGAAGGTTACCGGCAAATGGCTGTTCCCCACGCATTTGGTGGAGCAATGGTTGGATAATTCCACCATTAATCGGCCTGTGACGAACGGATTGCCCTCAACTAACCCCGGATTACTTGTAATAGCCGGCAGTAACGATATCCTGCTTGAGACGGCGCTCTCCATATTCAACGCAGGCCATCCGGAATGCCTGGCGGTTTACGGCAACCTCGGGAGCCTCGGCGGGCTCCATGCCGTGAAACGATCTTTGGCCCACATCGCGGCCAGCCACCTGTTCCAGGAAGTCGACGGGGAATACAACTTCAAGGCCGCCGAGGACGTTCTGGGGGAGACCCCGGCAGTGGTCAATTTCTGTCTCCGGGAGCAATGCATTCTTATCCCGAAGGGTAACCCAAAAGAGATAAATGACATATCGGCGCTTGGTCGCCCGGGTATACGGATCGTCAACCGACCGGAAGGCACGGGAACTCGCCTGCTGTTCGACCAGGAGTTGAGGAAAACGGGAATGGACGGCGCCAAGATCTCCGGATATGAGCAGGAGTTGCACCGGCACCTCGACGTGGGGCTGGAAGTGCTGTCCGGCCGAGCCGACGCGGGACCTGCCGTCACCGCAGTTGCCGGGCTCTTGGATCTGGATTTTATCCCGCTGAAAAAGGAACGCTTCGATCTTCTCATCCGGAAATCCCTATTCTTCGATCGAACAGTGCAATCATTCCTCGGACTTTTGCACGAAGCCGAGTTTCGGAGGGCCGCGGAAGCCCTTCCCGGGTATGACTTGAGCATTTGCGGAAGAATGGTTTTTCCCCGTGACCGTCCGGCGAGAGATTGAAAGGAGGTTTTGTATGAAACATATGTTGGAAAGGTTCTTGGTCGTTTCGGCCTGTGCGCTTATCGTTTGTGCGGGAACGGTATACGCGGACGACAAATGCGACGGCACCTACGGTAAAGGGCCGAACAAGTTTTCACTCGCCACGGGGAGCCCGGGTGAATTGGGTTTGTTGAAGGTCCTTGCGGAGACCTTCGCCGGCAAGGCCGATGCCTCGATGTGCTGGAAGAAGGCCGGGTCCGGAGAATCACTGAAGCTTCTCAAGGATAAGAAGGTCGACATGATCATGGTCCATGCCCCGACCGCCGAGAAGAAAGCGATCGAGGAGGGTTGGGCCATAAAGCGCTCCCTGATCGGGTCCAACGAGTTCTTCATCGTGGGGCCCGCGGCCGACCCGGCCAAGATTGCGGAGGCAAAAAACGCGGCCGATGCCTATGCCAAGATTGCCGCGGCCAAGGCCAAATTCTTCTCCCGCGGGGACAACTCCGGAACCCATAAGAAAGAAACGGATATCTGGAAGAAGGCCGGCATAACACCTTCCGGCGACTGGTACGTGGTCACCAAGGATTTCATGAAAGCCACATTGAAAAGGGCCAACGACGAGAAAGGCTATTTCATGACCGACAGCA
>JAZDOF010000136.1:0-26692 GCA_043799015.1 Pseudomonadota bacterium
CTGATTGTTATCGATATTCAAAACGACTATTTTCCCGGGGGCAAAATGGAGGTTGAAGGCAGTGTTGAGGCCGGCCTCCAAGCAGCGTCGGCCATCTCCGCTTTTCGGGGAAAGAAACTGTCGATCATTCATGTTCAGCACTTTTCCGTCCGGCCCGGCCCCTCCTTTCTCCTCCCGGATACGGACGGAGCGGAGATTCATGAAAGCGTCAAGCCTCTCCCGAGCGAGAAGGTAATTCTTAAACACTATCCCAACTCTTTTCGCGACACGGAATTGAGGACGGTACTCGATGAAGCCGAAACGAAGCATTTGGTCGTTTGCGGCATGATGAGCCATATGTGCATCGATTCGACCGTGAGGTCCGCATTTGACCAAGGGTTCCGGGTAACGGTCCTGAGTAATGCGTGCGCGACACGGGCGCTTCGGTTCGGTGACGTAGACGTTTCCGCGCGGCTCGTCCACGCCGCTTCCATGGCCGCACTAGGGGCCGTTTTTGCCCGTGTGACGTCGGCAGAGCAATACCTATCCGAACTTAGGTGCGATTGAGGACGTCGAGGCCGGGCGGAGCTTCCCCATACCGGGTATCTGCGGGTTTGTAAGCGCTTAATGATGTTGAAGGCAATTAGGTACATGGCAGAGGGGTATTCCCTCGGGGCCCTCAGTCTCTGCTTTCTGGTGATCCATCAGCGGATGCAGCGAGGGGTCGACCCTTACGAACTCACGGGCCTGTTGGTGGCCGTCATATTTGGAGGTGCCGCGGGCTCCCTTGTGGCCGTTCTCATTTGGCGCACCCAGGAACGGACGGAACACCTCGAGAAGACCCAACGCGAGTTGGAAAGGCGTTTCGAGGAGATAGCCTCGGTGAACGATAACCTCACGCGGGAAATCTATGAGCGTCGGGCCGCCGAGGAAGCTCTCATCGAGAGCAGGCGACGATACAGGCTTCTGTTCGAATCGGCCCCGGACGGGTTGACCATCGTAGACGCTCATGGGACCATCGCGGACTGCAACAAGGGGGCGGAATTACTATACGGATACCCTCGTGAGGAGCTCATCGGAAAAGCCTTCGAAGACCTTGCCGCGGAATCGTTACGCCCCATTCTCGTAGAAAACTACCGACTCCTGAAAAACCTGGCACAGGTCGAGGCGGAAATCCGTGTCATAAAGAAGGACGGCACTACGGCCGAGGTGTGGAGCAAGGAGGTGCCGTTAACGGATCTGGAAGGGAACTTCGCCGGCATCTTGGGGTATGGTCGAGACATAAGTCGCAAGCTGTTCGAGGAACGTGAAAGAGACCTCCTCATTTCCGAACTCATAGTGGCAAAGAAAGCTTTGGAGTTTCAGGCCTCTCACGACGGACTTACCGGTCTCTGGAACAGGCCCTCCATTCTCGACCAACTGGGTCGCGAACTGGCGCGCAGCAAGCGGCAATCGCTGTCCACGGGCTTAATCATGGCCGATGTGGACCATTTCAAGCAAATAAACGACCTATACGGGCATCAGGTCGGCGACGTGGTGCTTGCAGCCGCGGCCGAACGAATGGTTTCTCTGGTTCGGCCTTACGACTGCGTGGGAAGGTATGGTGGAGAGGAGTTCCTGATACTGTGTCCGACCTGTGACCCGGATGAGGCGGCGGCAATTGCCGAAAGACTGAGGGCGGCATTTGAAGAAACGCCCCTGGAAACTCCGAAGGGCCCGTTCAGCATAACGTTGAGTTTAGGCGTTGTGACCCGAGACGGGCAAGCCGACCTCGACGGGGAACAACTCATTAGAGCAGCGGACGAGGCCCTCTACACCGCAAAGGCACGAGGTCGAAATAGGGTCGAGGTGCGACGTAACGTCCAGTGATCCCTATGATTTATTTGGTTTCTTGATGACTGTGCGGTTTGACTATCCGGGTTCAACGCCCGGTAGTGCCTAACGCGTACGAACAGGGTGTTCCGTAAGCTCCACACTCAAGGGTGCGAAAGCGTCATGGAAAACGAAAGCCCGAAGCACGGTGATACGAAGGCCGACCCTGAAACGTGGAGTGCGAGTTCGACACAAGAATCTCCGGACCTTAGCCGGTTGCTTCTGAGCCTTCAGGACGATCTGAGAGCGGAGATCGGGATCCGCAAAGAACTTGAGGCGGAATTACGCGGGCTTACGTCGGAACTGGAAGACCGGGTCAGGGAAATCAACTGCCTGTATGAGATATTCAATCTCATTCAGGTTCCGCACATTACATTGGTGGGAATTCTCGCCCGGATGGCCGACCCGATTGCCCAAGGCTGTCGAGACCCTGAAAATACCGGTGCACGCATTGTGGTACAAGGCGCCGAGTACGCTTCCGACCATTTCCGAGAGACTTCCTGGGTCCATTCCGAGGCGATAATGGTGAGGGCGGAGGTAATCGGAAAGCTCTCCGTCTATCGGGTCAGGGTGGGGGCCGGCAAAGACGGGCCTGCTTTTCTCCCGGAGGAGCGGACCCTCCTGCATGCCGTTGCCGGGATGATAGGCCGTATCGTTGAACGAAGGCGAGTCGAGGACGAGCTTCGGGAAGGGGAAGAAAGATTTCGCGCCGTCTTTGAAAGCGCCAGGGACTGCATCTTCATCAAGAACGCATCCCTGAGATACACGCGGGTCAACCCTGCAATGGCCAGACTGCTCGGCATGGATCAAACCGCAATCATCGGCCGCAGATCGGAAGATATTTTCGGCGAAGAAGCCGGGCTTCAGATATCGGATCGCGATCTTCGCGTACTGGCGGGGCACCCGATGGAACAAATCCACACGAGGCCGGTGAACCAAGTCCCGTTGACTTTTTACGATATCACCGTGCCCCTCAGAGATTCGGACGGGAACATCGTGGGCCTATGCGGAGTTTCCCGCAACATTACCGACCTTAAGTCCATGAAACACGAGCCGCCGCCGGTGGAGACCGAAGACTACCCCTCCAAGGCGATAAAGGTGACCATGGAACAGGCGCGCCTCGCTGCGGCGACCAATTCCACCATCCTCCTGCTTGGTGAGAGCGGTACGGGTAAGGACCATCTTGCCCGTTGGATTCATGCACATTCGAGACGAGCAAGCGGACCATATTTTGTTATCAACTGTGCTGCACTGCCCCATGAGCTTGCCGAGTCCGAACTCTTCGGGCACGAACCGGGGGCCTACACAGGGGCCAGAGCACGCAAAAAGGGCCTTCTCGAGTTGGCCGAAGGAGGCTCGTTACTCCTCAACGAAATCGGCGAGCTTTCCCTTCCTCTTCAGGCCAAGCTCCTCACTTTTCTCGATACCAAGTCATTCCTCAGGGTGGGCGGGGAAAGGAGCGTAAGGGTCGAGGCACGGCTCATTGCGGCAACTCACCGGAAACTTGTGGAAGAGGTTCGATCGGGAAGGTTCTTGGCGCCTCTTTTCTATCGCTTGAACGTCTTCGTAATTGAAGTCCCTCCTCTGAGGGCGCGTGTGGCCGACCTTCCGGTCCTGGTGACGAAGATGGCCGCGGATCTCGCAAGAGAGATGCAGGTTCCGGAGGTGCCCAATCTTGACGATGTCATCACCACGGAATACTCGGAGTACCACTGGCCCGGAAATGTTAGGGAATTGCGGAACGTAGTTGAAAGGGCCCTTATGCTCGGGCCGCATTCCCGCATGAATCCGGAGCGGTATCCATCGGCGGGCGGGCATGAGGAATGGACCCATACGGTCAAAATGTCTTCTGAGGATTCGCTACGGGATATTAGGGAAAGATTCACGGCCGACTTGTGCAGAGAGGCCCTGCGAAGGTGTCGCGGCAACAGAACGACGGCCGCGCGTTCGTTGGGGATTTCCCGGGACACGCTGTATCGGTACATCAGGGCTGAAAGGATGGATAAGTGAGCGCTAAGAGCCGTGAGCAAAGGTTGAACCGCCGATAGTGTGCATACCCGGCTGATTTGGAATGGGCCAAGTACTTTACCATCAGTGCGGAAACTGGTATAAATTTGGCCCTGGGCAAAGCCCTCTCCGGCCGTCTCAAGGATGGTGCAAAGGGACGGAACGAGACACAAGGGAGGGCTCATTCGCCTTACTCTGGACCTGGAGAAAAGTATGGCCCAAAAGTCGGATAAGAACGGTCGCAATTCGGACCGGGAGCAAGCGGACCGGATTCAACCGGAAACAGGTAAGAAAGTGATAGACTATGCACCCGCCAAAGTGGATACGCATGTAGATTCCATAATCGACTGGGTGTTCATGGGGACGATAGTACTGTCCGGCGGAATAGTCTTTTTCATGGCCCTGCGGTGATGTCGCCCACCCCAACGGCTTTCAACGGAGCGGACATAGGTATTGTACGTAGCCTCGCGGTTGGATGGAGGGCCGGCCTTGGACAACCACGATGAAGCCCGGATGGGGTTTCTTGATCATTTGGAGGAGCTTCGATCGAGACTCATCAGGGCCGTGATCGCTATCCTGATCGGGTTCAGCGTATGCATGTATTTCAGCGAAGACGTGATACGCCTGCTCAGCAAACCCCTCACCAAGCTGTTGCCGCAGGGATCGGGCGCCTTGATCTTCACCGGGCTGCCGGATCCGTTCTTCATGTACATAAAGGTTTCTTTCATCTGCTCGTTCTTTATTACTCTGCCTTTCGTCCTACATCAGATATGGATGTTCGTGAAACCCGGCCTGTACCCTCATGAAAGGCGATTGTCCGCCCCGTTCATCTCGTTCGCTACGCTGTTGTTCTATGCAGGCGCGGCGTTCTGCTACTCCATAGTGCTTCCCGCGGCTTTCCAGTTCTTTCTCAGTTTCGAATCGCCGGAACTGAAGCCCATGATCGCCATCAAGGAATACGTATCCCTGATAATGGTTCTCATGTTGGCGTTCGGTCTGGTATTTGAGACCCCCATCGTGATAGTTTTTCTCGGTTTATTGGGAGTTTTCGACACCGCTCAGCTCAAGAAGGGTCGCCGCTACTTCATTGTCTTGGCCTTTGTTATCGGCGCGATTCTCACACCTACCCCCGACCCGCTCAATCAATCCCTTATGGCGGTCCCTATGATTCTCCTCTATGAGGTAGGAATATGGGTGCTGAGACTTTTCGAGAAACGACGCGCGAAACAGGAAGCCGCCGAAGCCGCGGAAGACGCGTGATCGCCGAGGCAACCGGGAGAGCCACCGGACTGCTGCACGATGGTATAGTGTCACGCGTTGAGAATTGCGGGAACCCTGAACGGTTGAATGAATCGAAACAAACATCCGTGGCGGGGATAAACCCCAATGCTGTTGACTTAAGCCCCGCGAATGATAGGTGGACCCCTTCGGGGTCCCAAACCCCGTTTTCGTTTTTGTGCCGGCTTCCGTGTGCTTAAGCCCACGGCTACCATTGGTCGGTCCCTTCGGGACCAGGAGGTGTGCCTGCGCGCGGTCGCATGCATTGCCTGCCCTGAAGGGGCAGCCCAAAGGTAGCCACGGGTTTCAACCCGTGGACGACGATGCCTTTCAAACCCCGTCTTCGACCCCGAAGGGGTCGCCCGATTGTCTCCATTCATTGGCCGGAACCCTAAGTCAAAAGCATTGGGCTTGGACCGTGGCCCAATCCCCCGAGGCATTTCCCAAGGCTCCTCCGGCTTTCTGCGATGCCGACACGGGCAAGGCTTCCCCCGGTTACGCGCCTAAACCCGCTTACGTTATCCAAGCGGACGGTTTCTGACGGGCCTACGCGCCGCCGAGCAATGTACCCGCCAAGGGGGCCGGTGTGGGCGACGGGGCTTTTTCAGCGGGCTCGGGGAGGGGTTTAGGCGCATTTCCATCAAGGGGTTTTGCCGCCTGGGATATTGGGGGTTCATCCTCCATGAACGTGTTGTACAAAGCGCCATATCTCCGTGCGATCTTTCCGCGCATGTGGAGGACCAACCGGACATAGTTTTCCGCGGCCCTCGGATGATCGCTGTTGAATGCGCTCAGAGCGAGTGCCATGTTGCCGTAACGTTCCAAATAGTACTTGTAGACGGCAATTCCGACGTGCGCGTTGACGCGCGGATTAAGCAGGTCCTTGTGGTCGAAGCCGAACTTATGGGCCCACGAGGGAGCATGAATCTGAAACATGCCCCGGCAGTTGAAGTGATTCACCACATTGCTTCGGAAGTTGCTCTCGACTTGGGCTATGGCAAGGTACAACCACATATCCCCGCATGTGACCTTGCCGAAGTGTCGGTTCCCGGCCAGGGCGATGGCCTTTGACATCTCCTTGGCCGCCTCGAAGGGGACCCTTCCATTGGTGAATTCAACGATGATAATGGAACAAATGGTCAGTCCATGCCGGTGGACCTTATCCGCGCAGGTGTCCTGCGGCACTGAAACCAGTACGAGCGCGCACAGCGCGCTGCAAGCGATAATCCTGATCATTGAAACCCTCCCTAACGGCAGCGACGACGATCGGACTTCACGACGCCGACAGCCGTTTAACCCCGAGTCTTGCGATCAGGACCCCGTTACTTAGGGCCGGCCTCCTGCGTGTTCGCAGGGGGGTTAGGTGCCGGAGTTCCGGTTGTCTTGGGAACTCTCATCATCGTTTGGGGTTTGGCTTTCGACTTATCCAGTAAAGACAACGGCTTTTCGATAGGATAGAGGGCCACGTCGGCACAGCCTCTGGCCAAATCCAGGCACGGGTTAAAGAACCCGAAAACGTGCTGGAGACAGCTTGTCAGATGATCCTCGGTCTGTTGTAAAGCGCTTACGCCGCCTCGATACACCTTTCCCGGGACGCTTTTTATCGTATCCAACTTCGAGGATGTGCCCGCGGCGAAAGCGGGAACGGCCGGCGCGGCGATAAGTAAGGCGCAGAGCGCGATCAACGAGATCCTATTCATGCTGAACCTCCATTAAGGGTCTAAGGGTTTAATTATCTCATATTTCTAGCCCCTTTTGTCAAGCCGTTGAAACGACGGACTTTCTTTTGTTGAAAGAATGTGGTGTAATACGCGTACGAGTTCATGTCATGCGAGGTGGGTCATGAGGACAATGGGATTGGCTCTTGTGCTCGCTTTTTCGCTTGTCGTGTCGCCGGCATTAGGGCAAGGGACCCAAATGTACGACGAGTCCTACGCAGGACCGCGCAACCAATGGGGGCAACCCGTGTACGAACCTGTTCCCGGTCCTCCGGGGGCCTATGGGCCGTCTCCCCAGGCGGCGCCTGCCGCACTTCCGGCTTTTTCCAACGCGGCACGCCTGGCCGGCTCGTACTTATACGGCTTCCTGCCGGCGCCGCTCCGGGGCGGGGACCCGTCCTACACCGTCGCTCCCGGTCAAGGCCAGGTGAGCGTCATATACGTTCCCGGGACGAAATAGGCTGCCGACCGGGCCATACCGGCATCTTCAACGGCTTGCCGTCTCCCGCTTGCATAGTGGGACCGGCCCGACGGATGCCGTCGGGCCGGTAACCGTACTTGCGCAACAAAGTGCTTAGGATGGCAAAGGAGCCTCGATTGCTCTCCGATCAAGAACTGCTTCAACTACAAATCGTCGGCGGTCAAATCACGAAGCCGCCCAAGATAATCATGAACCCCATCGACGAAGACGATCCCTTCGAAAAGAGACTTTTCAACGTTGCCAGGCAGGCGGCCGGAGTGACGATGGAAAGGATAGGGTTGGGCGAGGGTCGCCGGCATGTCTTCCCGGGCAAACCCTGCCTGTCCATTTCCAGGGAGGGAAACGCAAATATCCACTATATGGCGGTTCCGAGCGGGACCGAGTTCGCGCCGTTTCTCGACGCCCTGTCTATGCTGGGAGGAGCGGCGGACCTCCCCGCTTCCGAACATGGGGCGTCGCTGGACGACCTGAAAGTGCCTTTGAATGTACTCGTACTGATAGCCGAGGCTTGTCCCCACTGTCCGGCGGTTGTGCAAAAGCTGATTGCATTGGCGATAGACCGGCCCTTGATAAATCTCGTCATTGCGGACGCCGTGCGATTCCAGGACCTGGCCGAACGGTACAAGGTGAAATCCACACCCACCGTCATCATCAACGATGGCGCCACTCTGGTGGGACAAGTGAGCGTGGAGGAATTGGTTCGGCGCATGATTCCGGCAGGTGATTCAGGCTCGCTCACCGAGGTCCTTGACTCCATGATGAAGGCGGGCCGGGCCGAAGACGCCGCGGACCTCGTCATCAAAACCAAGCAACCCGATGCCTTGCTGCCCCTCTATCGGGCACGGGAGTTTTCGGGCCGGATGGCCGCTCTTCTGGTCATGGAAGAAGCCCTGGCACGGGAACCGAGGGTCCTCGATCCGCTGGTACCTGAACTTACCAAGCTGCTTTTCGACGACGAGGCCCCGCTTCGCGGAGATACCGCGGATCTCTTAGGAAAGATAGGTGATCCCGCTGCAATGCCGGCCTTGATTCGAGTCGCCGAAGAAGACCCTGATCCGGATGTTCGAGAAGCCGCTCGCGATGCCTTGACGAACATGGAAGTGTGAACACGACCGACGCGTGCCGGTTCCGTCGTCGGACTTCGGCGCATCCGGTCAGCTCGCTCTTTTCACGGAGAATTCCCGAATGGATGCCCACTGCGAAAAGACCCTACGGTGCGGATAATTGGAAGACAACTCGTTCAAAAAGGAAAAAGGGACCCGATGGTGGTTCCGACTTGCGCTGTTCGCGCTTCCTAGGCTGGTAACCCTATACTTTCGCGTCGTGGATCTCACGTCTCGGACAATCTTTCTCAACACCGAGTACGAGGATGAAGTGTGCAAGAAGGAGCGCTTTTCTTGCGCTTGTTTTCATGGGACCATGGTGTTTCCCGTGTATTACTGTCGTCGATACCCCGGTGTGATCATGGTGAGCCGTTCATGGGACGGTGAGCTCATAGATCGCTGCCTTAAAGGCTGGAATTACGACACCGTGCGGGGTTCGTCCTCCCGATTGGGCAAGGAGGCCCTCAGGGAATTGATCGAGGTGCAGAATAAGCGCCGTTACTGTTCCGGTCTGGCGGTTGACGCGCCCAGAGGACCTTCGCGACAAGTGAAAATCGGAATAGTGATCGCGGCGCGCGATACCGAAACCCCTATCGTACCCCTTGTGAGCTGGGCCACACGCAAGATTCAATTCGGCTCGTGGGACCGGATGATCCTGCCGTTGCCCTTTTGCACCATTGTCATGGCCTTCGGTAAACCGACCCGCGTGCCGAAGGGCCTCGGCCCCGACGATTACGAACGCATCCGCGGGGAAGTGGAAGCTGAAATGCTGCGTGCTTCCCGGCAGGCGGAGGACAAGGTTGGGGAACTCCTGGGAAAGCCGGTCCCCGAATCAACCTCGTGATCCTGACGTGCGGCTTCTTCAACCCGTAACCGCGGCCTTGCGGACATCCGACGCCCGTCATCCTTCCGCGGGGTTCGGGTCGGGTCGGGCATGTCCTCGCCCTATGCAATAATAGTGGAAGCCTCGTTGAGCCATCCTTGCGGGATTGTAGAGGTTCCTACCGTCAAATATGACCGGCTCCACAAGTAGCTGTTTAATTTGTTCAAAGTCCGGATGACGGAATTCGTTCCATTCGGTGACTATTACCAGAGCGTCCGCTCCCTCGATGCATTCATAGTTGCCGACAGCGTACTCGATGGAGGACCCGAAGAACCGACGGGCATTCTCAACCGCCACGGGATCGTACACCCGTACCTTAGCTCCTTTGTCCAATAAGTATCGAATAACGTCGACCGAAGGGGCATCTCGCATATCGTCGGTGCGCGGCTTAAAACTCAAACCCCATACCGCAAACAGCTTTCCTGCTAAGGAATTATGGTCGTAGTGTCGGCTGAGGGTGTCCATGAAGTATGCGCGTTGGGTCTTGTTGGCTTCCTGAACCGCGTCGAGTATCTTGAGCTCCACTCCCTGCTGTCTACCCGTTCGGACCAGCGCGTCCACATCCTTCGGAAAACAGGAACCCCCATAGCCGATTCCCGCGAAGAGGAACTGAGGCCCTATGCGCGGGTCGGATCCGATGCCCGCTCTAACCATCTCGATGTCGGCCCCCACCGTGTCGCACAACCTGGCAAGTTCGTTGATGAAGGAAATCTTCGTGGCAAGCAGACCGTTGGCTGCGTATTTCGTCATCTCGGAAGACAGGATGTCCATAGCGAAGACGGGGTTACCGGTCCTTACGAAAGGACTGTACAATTCCTTCAGGAACTCGCCCACCCTAACGTCGTCCACGCCTATGACCACCCTGTCCGGTTTCATAAAATCGGCCACGGCATTCCCTTCCTTAAGGAATTCGGGATTGGACGCGACGTCGAACGGATGAGTGGTTATTCCCGCTATTATCTCACGCACTTTCAGGGTGGTTCCCACCGGCACGGTACTCTTTGTAACGACGATCTTATATTTGTCTATGGCTCGCCCGATGTTCGCGGCCGCTTCAAACACCTGACTCAGGTCCGCGCTGCCGTCGGGTCCTGGGGGAGTGCCCACGGCAATGAAGTTGATGAGCGACCTCTCCACCGTATCCTTTAGGTCGGTGGTGAATGTCAGCCGTTTTTCCGCCGTGTTTCTGGCTATCATCTGTTGAAGTCCCGGTTCGTAAATCGGGACCTTACCTTCTTTGAGCGCGCGGACCTTGGCTTCGTCGATATCCATAAGGATGACGTTGTTGCCCATTTCCGCGAAGCATACCCCCGTGACGAGACCGACATAACCGGTTCCTATGACCCCGACATGCATCGAAAACACCTCGCCGTAACGCTGTCTACAAAATGGAATCCCTGCTCCGGTGAGCAATAACGTTGCAGTTTGCCACAAAAACGGCCTTGAGACAATGGCGGGAAGTCAATGAATCGTAACCATGCACTCGTGTAGGGCAGGCTTGCCGGCCTGCCGAGAGCGCACTAAGAAAATTCGCAGGCTGGAAAGCCTGCGCCACATTGAGATTGGAATTTTCCCCCCGTAAGTGAATGGTTGCCAATGAATCACGCATGAGCAACATGACGGCGCCCATACGTGATTCCCTCGGCCGATTACCTTTTGTATCGCTTCGGACCGGTTGCATACAGATCGTCGCCGTGGACGTCCGTGGCCACGATGAGCGGCATGTCCTCCACCACGAGCCTCCGCACAGCCTCAGGGCCCAGATCCTCCCACGCGATCACCTCGGCCTGCTTGATACACCTGGAAATCAACGCGCCTATTCCGCCCACGGCCGAAAAGTACACCGCTCCCCATTTCGCCATGGCTTCCTTTACCGCATCGGACCTCGGTCCCTTGCCGATCATCGCTTTTAGGCCGTGTTCCATCAACAGCGGGGAATAGGCATCCATGCGATACGCCGTGGTGGGACCCGCCGCACCGATCGGCCTTCCCGGAGGAGGCGGGGTCGGGCCCACGTAGTAGATCACCTGTCCCTCAATGGAAAAGGGCAGGGATTGTCCAGAGACGATCAAGTCGGTCATGCGCTTGTGGGCGGCATCACGACCGGTGAGTATGGTTCCGGAAAGCAATACCCTCTCGCCGGCACGCAGCTCTCTAACCAGGTCCGGAGCGAGGGGCGCCGATATGTGTCGAACTTCGTCGGTCATAGCTCCACCTCTCGATGACGGCAGGAATGGCACTGGATGTTCACAGCGCAGGGGATGCTCGCAATATGGGTCGGATAAGTGTTCACGTGAACGGCCAGGGCGGTCGTCCTTCCGCCCAACCCCATGGGACCGAGGCCGAGATCGTTTATTCGAGTCAGGAGCTCCGCTTCCAGTTCCGCAGCCTGAGCCTCGGGGTTGATCGAGCCGATGGGCCTGAGCAACGCCTTCTTTGCCAGGAGGGCCGCCTTCTCGAACGTTCCGCCGATCCCCAACCCTACCACGATGGGTGGACACGGATTTCCCCCCGATTCTTGGACCCTTTGTACCACGAACTCCTTGACCGCTTCGATTCCCGCCGAGGGAGGGAACATGGTCACTCGGCTCATGTTTTCGGATCCGAACCCCTTGGGCGCCACGGTTATTTTCAGACAGGACCCCGGTACGATTTGAGTATGAATCACCGCAGGGGTATTGTCGCCCGTGTTTATTCGTGTGATGGGATGAAGGACCGATTTCCTGAGATATCCGTCCCGGTAGCCTTGTCTCACGCCTTCATGTACCGCCTCGGTTAGGGACCCTCCTTCAAAGCGTACGTCTTGACCGACATCAAGGAACACCACCGCCATCCCCGTGTCTTGACACAAGGGCACGCCGTCCTCCTTCGCGACTTGCGCGTTCCGTATGATGCGATCGAGGATATCGCGGCCGACCGCGGATTCCTCTGCGGAACGCGCCTTCTCGAGGGCCGACAATACGTCGTCTCCGAGAATTATGCACGCGTCGATGCACATCTGCCGTACTGCCGAAGTAATGTCGACCACCTGAATCGTTTTCATATTTCGGTTCCCCAGGATAAATTGGCTTCCCTATTTTCATACCACGCGGCACAAGTCCAAAGACACCAAAAAAGGAAGTACGCATGCGCCTTGATCACCCGTTGAAGAACAAGCCCCGTTTTTCGGACTCGGAGACGGCGTCAAGGCTGAAGTATCCACCGGGATTGGTGAACGCTCATGAAAGAACGGAACCTTGGGCTACGGCTGCAATAGCTAGAATGTAGATGATCTTTATGGAATACTAGCTTGATAAAAAAAATGAATGTGATATAAGCCTCAACTCCAGAAGCGAGGCCCGGACGCCGAGCGCCCCAATCCATCCTCGCAAGGAGCAATGAATGAAAGGAATCGTCACTCTTTCCGTCACTCTCGTGGCGATCGCCGCCCTTTGCGGCGCAGGGCTCTGCGCTCAGGCAGGGCCGACCGATCCCGCCGGCCCGCAAGCGGTCGCAAGCAATACTGCACCGACGCCGAATAATTCAGACCTCGCCCAATCTTCCGCCGCTTCAAGGATGCAGCCCAACCAGGCCGTTTCACCCATCCCGAAGATGGTGGGACAGGCTTCCGGCGCTCCCGTTCATCACGCGGCCGCCCAGGCGGTTCAACCGGGGCAGGCCCATCCCATTCACGGCGCTCCTGAAGCGCAGCCCCCTGCCGGTACTCAAATCCTGTCCCAGAGACTTGGTCAACCGTCCTCGGAGGTCGTCCGTCCGTCCGTAGCCAAAGTGCCGGTTCAGCCGGCTTCCGCGGTATCGGACAAGACCGAAAGACCCGTAGCGACGAAGCAGACCCCTCAAGCACCGTCCGGCGGCCGTCAGGTTCACAGTGAAATCTTAGCGGCACAGGGTCGATGTCCGGAGTGTCCGCCATGTCCGCCTGCGGTAAGAAGTGAAATCAAGACGGAAGGCTCCGGGCCCGCCGCTACTCCGGCTCGGGCCGCCACAACGGTTCCTGAACCGGTTCAGGCGGTGAAGGGCCAGGATGACCGGCAGCCTATGCCTGCGCAAGTTCAGTCACCCGTCAATTCAAACCAAGACAGGGTTCAACAACAGGGGACTTCACCGGGACGTAATCCGGGCGGAGCAATCACGGTTCAACCGGTAGGCGGAGCGAACGCCCCCGCCGTGCAGCACAACGTACCGGCAGCGTACGGATACCCCCCGAATCCTCAGGTGCAGACCGGTCCTCCTCAGGCGGGCGGAACCCCGAGCGAGGGTTGGATAAGGCCGACCCCTTCAGGAACGACCAATTGGAACCCGCAGTTGGGTGCCGGCTATCCCCAACAGCAGCCTGTTAATCCTACTCATGGATTGCAGCAGATGGGCCCCCAAGTTCAACAGCCGAAGCATCAGTCGCAGACCGGACAGGCACCGCCGCAAACGGGCCAGTACACCCCGCAAACATCATCAGGCGGACCTCAGATCAACCAGTATCCTTCGCAACCGGTGCCGCCCCCCCCTCAACCCGGGCAGTACACCCCCCCCGCCGCACAGCAGCAGAATTCGTGGCAACAGGCCCCCGCCGGGGCCGGCACGGGCGCTCAGCCTACGCCTACCCCTGCCGGAATTCAGTAATGGAAAAGACTTGTTTATGACGTGAGATTTTGTGGGGCGCGGGCCTTTCCAGCAGGAAGAGGCCGCCCCCTACAACCGCCGAGACGGACTGAAAGCGGTGGAAGAGTTTGAGCCCCCGAATCCCCCCGCATAGGCCGTCGAACCGGGACCCATTCGGTCGAAGCCGCTCTCTACACGGACCGATTCTTTCCTATTGCAAGCTCCATCTGCGTTGCGCTTCTCCATCTTTCCCCAGGCTCTTTGGCAAGGCACTTCAGGATCATCTGATCCAACCAGGGAGGCAAATCGTACCTGTGGACGATAGGCGGTATGGGATGTCGCTTTAGATGGGCAAACCTATACTCGTCGAGCGTAGTGTATTCGTATGGGCTTTTTCCGGTCGCCAACTTGTAGAGTATCACGCCCAAAGCGTAAATGTCCGCCGGTATGGGTTTGACGAACTTGCCGTCCATAACGAAGGTTTCGGGAGAAAGGGCGGCGAAGTCCGCGCCGGGCTCCTCCCACATATAGTGCTTGTGTCCTCGGACATCGATAAACGCCTTGGTTACACCGCAATCCTCAATCTTCACCTGCTCCCGCTCTTCATCGAACAGAATCTTCGACGGCTTCAAATTGAGGTGAGGGAGCCGCCTTACGACTCCGTCCTTGCCTCGATGCGTATGGCAATAACCTAATCCGCTGGAGATTTGCCGCAGCAACCGCGTGAGCAGATCCAGGTCCATGCCTTCGGGTTCCCTCAGAAAAACGGTCTCAAGGTCAAGAGGCATGTACTCGTAAACCAGTGCCCTCTTGCCCTCCGCGTACGCGGTGCCGATCAACGTCACCACATTGGGATCGTCCATATTTGACTGATACTCTACAATGGCATCCACGACCTCGTTGATGTCCGCCTCGCCGACCGCGTCCGAATGAAGTATTTTCACCGCCACGGGAGGACCCTGTTCTTGAGAGTCCTCCGCCTTGAAAGTACCTGCCTTGGGGCTGTTTGCGAGGACCGCGGTTATTCGGTAATCGGTCAGGTGAATATGCTCCTGCCGATTCGCCGTAACGGACGCGTCGTCGAGCCCAGTTCCCACCAAAGCGAGGAGCTTGTCCGGCAGGTTTTCAGGCATGACGCCGCGAGACACGCGATCGACATTGAGGACTATGGTGCGACCGGTATTAGAGACCATCATGACTTCGGACTCCGGCGGGGCCATGCCGGCATCGTGCGCCGACGGCCCTTCCACCGCCGTCTCAGGAGCAATGGGTTCGCTCGGCTCATGCGTTTCCGGGGTGTGGGAACCGTCGCCGGAATCCATTTCGGATCCGCCGGCCCGAGCCCTCTCGTATTCAGGAACATCGGTTCCGCAAGCGGGGCATATTTCGAATGGAATCGGCTGAATGTGTCCGCAAACGGGGCAATGATACAACGAGGCCAGGAATTGCTTTTCCTCCTGCGCTTCCATTTCTTTGATCCGTTTGTTTCGCCCGAGATACTGTTCCTTCGTGAGAAACCCCTCGTTCATGAGCTTCTTAACGACCTGGATCATCTCTTTTGCCGTGATTCCGTGTCGGCTCAGGAGATCCTTGTCTCTCACACCCCCCACGAAGTCTTTCATGAATTGCTTAACGTCCAACCTGACGGCCATAGAGAGCCCTCCTGCCAATTAGCCGCATCCCCAAATCCCGGTTTGTCGAACGGCGGCCTTTCCCCCCTCTCCCCCATCGACTTGAAGAAGAGTCCTTTGATTGATTCGAAGGGGCGCCCATATCAATGCCCCTGGATCTGACGTTCCCACCACTCGATTTCGGGGTGGACCAGCCCCTCCATTTCATTCATTCGAAGGATGTCCCTTATCCAACCAAGGGCTGATCCGGGCGGATGAACGAGTATCACATCCCACGCACCCGTTCCTCCAAATCCCAGGATCAGTATCGTAGTTACGCTCTGGGCAAAATCTTCGGGAACATGCATCGGGACCTTTAGTTGTCGGGCACCTGTCATGGCACTCTATCAAGGGTACCGATCAAGCGACGGGATTCGACCGAACCGGCGCCCCTTCCCGCGAGGTTGTGCGCAAACCCGGCAAACAGCGGGAAGGGGCGTCTTTTTGGAAACCCCTATGGGGTACCCATAGTGACGCTCCTTGAATTTTGCGGCAAAGCCGGCCCGGCGGAACCAAGGTAACGTAGCGGGGATAAACCCCGCTACAGATGTTTGTTTCGATTCACTCAACCGTTCAGGGTTCCCGCAATTCTCAACGCGTGACACTATAATTCTAGGCTTCGTCCATGGGGGCCTTCATGAACTGATATATAACTCCCAGGATGCCGATAACCACTCCGAGCCAGAAACCCCAGTTCCACCACTTAAAGATGGCGATCCAAGTGCTGGGCTCGCCGGGCGTTACTTGAACAAGGGCTTGCAATATAGTCTGCTCCATTCCTCGACTCCTTTCCCGTTTCACAGGTCGGCAATTCATAGACATACAGTGGGTATACCACAAAAATCAGCGTTAGTTCAGTGGGTAGGTGGAATTTAAGCGCACCCGGTCCCGAATGGGACCCGGCACCTACCGCGGGATGGTCCGGCAGGACTTTTCATGGAGGTGTCAAGGTGCCTTCGCGGCCGAAACGCACTCGAGAGTAACGGCGGTTCGGCTCGACGAGGCTACTGCAAGGCCGCAGCCCTGCCTCACAGCCGCGACGACCCATGTGCGGACTTTCTCCTCCTACTCTTCCTCCTCAATGATTGTGGCCGTGTACTTAAGGACCTTTGCGGTAGGGCTCTTCCATCCGTTCCAGCCCAAGCCCGCCTTGTCCCGAGAGCAGTGTCCCAAGAATTCGACCAACGACCAGCCGGTTTCCGTGGCAACCTGTGGGAGAAAAGTGCCGCTCCGCCCTTTATCCATGACGACTATCCCGTCCCTACCCAATTCCAATTCCTTCAGCGGATCGGACACTTGTTCCATCGGGGATAATACCGACACCGACACGCTCAATTGGGGTACTTCTTTGGGCGTAATCGGATCATTCCTGAACCTACCGTCTTGGGTGGCGGACGCGACGGCCATTTCGCTCGCGGTTTTCCACAGAGGCTCGTCGGAAGTGAACCGGCCTATGCACCCCCGTAGAATGCCCTTGTTCTTCAACGTCACAAAGCAGCCGGCGCGTACCTGAAGCTCCGGGTCGTCGCAGGGCTCACCGGCCGGCCGGGCCCCTTCCACTGCGGCCTTGGCCGCGGCTAGGCAAATTGCAATGAGTTTATTACGGGATTCCGGGCCAAACCGTACCTCTGCGGTGCTGTCCTTCCTTTCGGGCGCCTTCTTTTCGGGGCCGGAGAAGACGATGGACCCGTAACCCACGACCCTGGTTCCGTCGCCTCCAATCATGCCGGAATGGGAATAACGGCAGACCTTGGCTTCCGTAATCCCCAACGCCGGTGCGGCGTCCAGGAAGGCCAAAACGGCTTCCAGTCCGCAAACGGTGCATGAAAGACCAGGCCGGCCCTGTTTCATGTATTTTCGGTCCTCCTCGACCAATTTGTCCCTGTTGAGGGAAGCAATGGCGGCCAGGATTCCCTTGTCCACTTCCTCAGCGTCCTTTGCCGACGGGAAATGGCTCAGATCGGTCGAAAGGACCATCAATGTCATGCCGTCGGACGCCGCGTAGGCCAGAAGGTCCGCAAGGACCCTGCGGTCGGACGCGTCGGTGCTGCTGGTAACGATGGGGACTATCTTAAAGGGTTTGCCGCGTGCGGCAGCCATTAAATACGGCAACTGAACTTCCAGACAGTGTTCCTTTTCATGGGCCCGGTCTTCGTATTCGACGCGGTCACTCTTCTCGACGAGCTTTTTACACATTGCAACGTCAAGGGGTACCGTCCCAAGGGGGGTCTCCCAGGAGTCCGCCGAACTTAAGGCCGCGGCCTTTGTGGGGAACCTGTGGCTCGGTCCGACCAACACCACCCGTTCATACACGAATGATTCCCCTTCCACCGTTTTATACGCGGCGGCCAGCGCCGTACTGCAATACGTATATCCCGCGTGGGGGGCCATTATGGCGCGCACCGCGCCCGTAACCGGGACTTTCTCGGCGCTCCTCAAGGAGTCCGCAACCGCCTTCTTCAGGATTTGGGGATCGGCAGGGTAAAAGGCCCCTGCCACCGCAGGTTTTCTAATCCGGGCCGGACCGCCCTTGTCGGCGCTTCGCGCTTCGGGGGTCCCGCCCTGTGCCGATATGAACATAAATAGCGAAGCCATTACAGCCCCCATCAACGCCGGAAAAAAACCAACCCTGCTCACGGCGTCCACTCCTCGCGTATCAAGTCGATGCTCGTCGGGCAAACATCGCGGTTTTGTAGGAGAGGTCGGCGACCGGTCCGTTCATTACGGAGTCGGCCACCCTCAGAGTTCCTGAAACGGCCAGGACCAACGAAAACAGGAAAAACCTCCGGGTCACGACACGACTGAAACAAGGCCCGGGGGATCGGGGCCGCATCACCGACGACGGTGTCTTGTCATCGCTGCCGGCGCCGTTGGTGCCGTTGGTGCCGGCCATTTCGGTTACTCTTCCCAAATGCAACCCCTAACTCAGTGATCAACTCCAAACCCCTGGGATCTTTGTCCCGCATTTGGGGCACTTGCCTTCCTGCAAGCGATTCTCGATCACGCTGAAGCCACGGCGTCGTACCAGCAGTTCGCCGTCTTTGGGGCACAAGGTGTTGGACGCGTCTCCAGCGAGCACATTACCTACGTAAACGAAAGACAATCCCAATTCAAGTGCTTCTTCCCTGATCCTAAGAAGTACGTCAACAGGGGTGGGAGGGAGGTTCCTTATCTTGTACATGGGATAAAAACGGTTGAAGTGAACCGGGGTCTCCGCGCCGAGATTTGCGGCGATCCAACGGCACAGTCGTCGTACCATGCTTAAGTCGTCGTTAAGGGTGGGGATAATAAGGTTGGTGACCTCCAGCCAGACTCCCCTTTCCTTCATGAGCACCATGCCGTCGAGGACGGGCTTCAGCGTGCCTCCGCACATGTCACGGTAGAACACGTCGCTAAAGGCCTTGACGTCCGTATTGGAAGCGTCGATGACCTTACAGAGCATTTCCATCGGTTTTCGATTGATGTACCCGGCAGTAACGGTAACGTTCTTTAACCCTCTATCTCGTGCCAGGGCCGACGTATCCAGACAGTACTCGAAGTAGATCACGGGATCGGTGTAAGTGTACGCGACGGATCTACAGCCCTGTGCCGTCGCGAGGTCGACCACTTGTTCCGGGGGCAATGAAACGCTCTTTATATCCTGAGGCGCGATTTGGGATATGTTCCAGTTCTGGCAAAACTTGAAGTGTAGATTGCAGCCGGCGGTCGCAATGGAAAAAACCCTGGTCGAGGGGAGAAAGTGAAAGAGCGGTTTTTTCTCGATGGGATCAATGTGGACCGTGCACGGTCTCCCGTACGTCGCGGCTCGCAGTTCGCCGTCAAGCACTATCCGCGCCCGACAATCACCGCTGTACCCTTCCGATAGGCGGCAGGACTTGGGACAAAGCTCACATACGATGTAGGGACTCTTCGGCATGGGTTTATCATCGTCATCGCAAGGAATGTTCCGTTGGGCCGTTCAGTCGGTCGACGGTCGCTAAAGCCTGCTGAAAAAGACCTTCGGGCCGTAACCGTTCGCCGCGCCTATCCTAGGCCTCACCCCAACCCCTTGTCCAAGTCCGGAGAGGGGTTTGGATCCCCCTTCCCCATACTTGGGAAAGGGGGACCGTGAGGATGGGACATTCTAGTGATGCTCCTTGAAATTTGCGGTAAAACCGGCCCGGCGGAACCAAGGTAACGTAGCGGGGTTTATCCCCGCCCGCCGTCGGCGTCCAGGGAACGGGCGGGGATAAACCCCGCCCCTACAGACGTTTGTTTCGATTCACTCAACCGTTCAGGGTTCCCGCAATTCTCAACGCGTGACACTATAGAAGCGCGCCTCCTCCGTCAGCAAGAGATCGCGGTGAACGCTTACGTCGAACCGGCTGCATAGACCCATCGCAAATTTATCTATGGGACAAGGCGTACGATTGCACCGTTTTTCACTGTGAGCATCTCCAGGGAGTCGTTCTTGTCGAGCCCCGTGTGATCGGTCGGAGTCATGTTGAAGCGGCCGCCGGTCCCCTGCCAACCTCGAGTTTGCTCAATGCCGTCACGAACGGCCCTTCGTGCTTGTGCCGGGTTCATTTGCGGGGTTACGTTCATCGCCTTGAGGGCATTGGCCACAAGCCAAATCGCATCATAGGCGTGTCCCCCAAAGGTCGTCACCGGCGTGTTGTATTCCTTTTCATAAGCTTGCTTGTAGGCCATGAGCATCGATTTGTGAGGGTGATCGGCGGGAAGGTCCGGTGCCACCAGCAACCTGCCTCCGGGAAATACCATGCCCTCCCCGGCGGGTCCCGCGGCTTTCAAGAGTTTGGGGTTGCCGAATGAATGGCTGGAATAAAGAGGCACGTTCATGCCGATACGCCTCATATCTTTGGGTATTATGGTTTGAGTGGGGGGGATGGACCAGTTTACGACGGCCTGAGCGCCCCTTTCTCCCGCCTTCTTGAGTTGGTCCGTCATAGTGGTGTCCCTGGGCTTAAAGGTTTCCTCACCGACTACTTCTATACCCAGCCCCGGTGCATAGTGACGGATCTTTCCGGCACCTTCTTCGCCGAACGGTGACGTCTCCCGAAGCACGAATATCTTGGTTATCCCGTTTTGCTTCATGTGTTCCAGTATCCGCACGGCAACGTGGGAGTCGAGCTGGGGAGTCTTGAATATGTAGCGAGACGTTTCCGGCGGAGTTACTATTGCTTCCGCAGCCGCGCACGACACCATAGGTACGCCTGCGCTTTCGCACACCGGCTTGACCTTAAGACTTATCCCGCTGATGCTGGGTCCTATGATCGCCAGCACCTTATCCTGATTGATGAGTTTGTCGGCCGCAGCCATCGCCGCCGATTCGGACGTATCGTCATCCTCCACGACGACATGCAGCCGGCTCCCATTTATCCCCCCGGCTTTATTGATCATGTCCGTTACCAGGACAACGGTTTCCTTTTCGGGTTGTCCCAGGGCCTTTGCTCTACCGGAAACGGAAAAGATCGCACCTACGTTCAGGGTTTGGGGGTCCGCGGCAATTATCGCGGCCGGCAGGATTAGGGTCGTTGCCAGGAGGGCCGACAGGAACTTATGGCGCAAAGCGATCACCTTCATGCTCCTTTCAGTAATGGTCAGCGTCGGGAATTAAACCGTGCCTGCGACTCGGGCCCCGAATTGTTCCCGGGACAACTGATCAGCCGTAAAATCGGCCCGTTCTCCGTAATCGCAGCCTTCCCGTTAGGATCCGTCGTTCTTATGGGGCGGCGCTAAAGGACTTCGATCAGGTCATCGACCTGGTGTCACACTCAATTGTAGTCCGTCGGGCCATTCTACCAGGACGAGCATCGCCGGCCAATGTTTTTCCGTAGCCGTTCACCTAGCCGGCCGGCATACCTTAGCCTTCAAGGATGGATCGTACGGTAAAAGCTTGCGTTTTTCAGGCGTACTTCAGTCTCTTCATGTCGGGGACCACCCCGAGACAAGCCCCGCCGGATAGTCGGACTATTCGCCGCCCTCTGCCGATGGAGGATCGCCGTTGTTCCACTTGAGCCCCATACGCTGAAGAGCTCGGATCGCCCCTTCGTGTCCTCGTTCGGCCGCGAGGCGGAACCATCGTGCGGCTTCGGCCGGGTCGGGAGCTACGGCCACTCCCCCAAGGAATATGTTCCCAAGATGAAAGAGCGCATTAGGTTCGCTTGAGCGCGCCGCCTTGAGAAACCACTCCATTGCCGTGAAGAAGTTTCTTTCCACGCCTTGCCCGTACAGATGCATCTCGCCGATATTGGTGGCCGCCACCTCGTTGCCGGCCTGGTCCGCGCTGTAATAGTAATCGAGAGCCGATCCATAGTCGCGAGGGACCCCATCCCCTTGCCTGTGCATTTCTCCCAGATTGTTCAGCGCGCCTGCATCCCCCTTTTCGGCAGCCCTGGAGTACCACTTGAGTGCGGACTCATAGTCCCTTCGACCGCCTTCCACGTGCGCGTATAGAACGCCGAGAGAGAATTCCGCTCTGGTGTATCCTTTCTCCGCTGCCTCCAGAAGCCTCCATTCCGCGGCCGAAAAATCTCGTGGCACCCCGTCGCCCACCATGTATACGACGCCCAAGTCATTCAAGGCCGATACATGGCCGGCTCCAGCGGCCTTCTCATACCATTCCAACGCTTTGGCGACATCGCGCGTCGTCCCCCTTCCGAGACGCAAGGCCGTGGCCAGCTCATACCGGGCATCCGTGTCGCCCTCGTCCGCCGCCTGCTCGAACCACTTCACGGCCTCCGGTTCGTCGCGCTCCGTTCCAAGCCCATAGGCATAGGATAAGCCGAGATAGTATTTGGATGGGACATGGCCGGCCCGTGCAGTTCTTAAGAAGAAAGTAAACGCCTTCCCGTGATCCTTCTCCATGCCCTGCCCATAGTGATGCATGATCCCCAACATGTAGTTCGAGAAACCGTCATCCGCGTCGGCCGATTTTTGGAACCAAGTGAAGGCTTGTTGGTAGTCCTGATGAACCGTATCACCCTCGTAATACATTTTCCCCAGAGCCCTCATGGCGGGGAAGTAGCCGCCTTCCGCGGATCGGCGGATCATATTGACCGCCTGTTCCCCGTTCCTATACCCGGCCTTCCCGGAATGATACATTTCGCCCAAATTAAAAAGGGCCAAGGGATCATCCCGCTCCGCGGCCTCCAAATACCAGTTGACGGCGGATTCGTAGCTCTGCGGAACCCCTAAACCGTGCTCGAACATGTGGCCGAGATTGTTTTGCGCCTGTTGGTGACCTTTTTCCGCCGCCCTGGCGTACCAGGCCGCGGCTTTTTCCAGGTCCGGCGTACGGCCGATGCCGAAGCCGTATTGGAAAGCAACGCCCACTTTGTACTGGGCTTCCGCGTGATCGTTTTCCGCGGCCCTCAAGAACCATTGTGCGGCCTGCTCGGGGTCTTCCGGGACGCCCCAGCCGTTGGCGTACAGCACGCCGATATTGTGCTGGGCTTCCGGCATGTCTACTTCGGCCGCCTCCAGGAACCACCGCAGCGCCTCTCCCAGATCCGGCTCAACGCCATCGCCGTGAAAAAACATGGTCCCGAGATTGTACTGGGCCGCAGGCATTCCTTGTTCAGCAGCTTTTCGATACCATTCCAAAGCTTGTGCGGCGTCCTCCGTTACCCCCAAGCCGGCGCGGCAGGCATGGGCCAAAAGAAACTGGCCCTCCGCGTGGCCCTGAAGAGCGGCTCGACGGTACCACTTCACCGCCTCCTCGTAGTCCTGGTCGACCCCTTCGCCGTCGTAGTACAGTAATCCCAGAGCCACCTGAGCGTCCGCTAAGCCCTTTTCCGCCGCATCTCTAAAGCACCGTGCCGCTTCTTCGTGATCCACGTCCACCACATGGCCTTGCTCAAACGCCAGTCCTATGCAGTACATGGCGAACGCGTTGCCTTTGGACGCGGATTTCAAAAACCATTGGAAGGCCTCGTCGTAGTCCGCATAGGTTCCTTCGCCTTTGGCATAGGCCATTCCCAGCGCAAACTGGGCCTCATCGTGACCTTGCGCCGCGGCTCGACCATACCAAACCACGGCTTCCCTCGGGTCCGCCGGTGTCCCAATCCCCTGTGAACAAGCCACCCCCAGCTCGTACTGGGCATCCGTGTGACCTTGGTCCCCGGCCCGCCGGAGCCAATCGAACGCGACTTCATTGTCCTGGGGAACGCCATGCCCGTACCGATACATGAAAGCCAGGGTGTACTGAGCTTCGGCCAGGCCCTTTTCAGCCGCCAAAAGGTAGTAATTAACCGAGTCCTCTATGGCCATCCACTGATCTCTCCGGGGTGCCCCAGGTCTGTTCCTCCGCATGGCCGACCTCCTGCCGGCCCGCAGCCTATGCCCCAAGAATACATCATATGGCCTTCGGATGACAGGGCCGGGGCATCGTGAGGAAAGAGCCTGCCCGCCCCCTCGGATACGTGGCTACGCCCAATCGGGGCGAGTCCCCCGTGGGCATGAAACATGCCATGTAAGGATACCGGCCCCCGCTTGTTCGAGTGGATATGTGTTACAGCGGAATTAGCAATATGGGGCGAACCGAAAAACCGGCCGTAATTTCACGCCGATTTCCCTGTCCGCCCCACGAGGCGCCTCAGAGCAGCATTGTCGTAATTAAGGCCGCCTCCGGCCGCCACGAACTCGTATCATTCGGACGAACAACCCGTCGGGCCCGTACCTACGGCCCGCAGCGGGTGAGCTACCATCCCTCGGAAGCCCGCTTCGTACTTCATCCCATTACCATCGTGGCGGCATACGGTAGTTTCGCAACCGACCGAACCAGATCATTTCCTATGAATGCAGACGACGGGGAAGCCTATAACAGCGCCCAAATCGTCTGGTTGCCCTGCCGAGGCCAAGGGGTGCTCACTTCTTCCTGCGTGACTTGACCGTGACTACCGGGCATTTCGCGGTCCTCATGACGGTTTCAGCCGTGCTTCCCATGACTACGTGTCGTATGCCCGTCCATCCGTGCGTTCCCATAACGATGAGATCGATTCCCCCAGCCTCGGCAATTTCGACTATTTCCCTCGCCGGCACCCCCACGATCGTTGTGGTGGTAACTTGTATTCCGTTTTCCGCCGGCTTCCGCTCAATATCCTTCAGACTTGCTCTTGCAGCTTCTTCCAAGCTTGCAACTACTTCCCGAATGTCGAGCGGGACATTGTCCGAATACATCGGGAGCCCTGCCCAGATATCTATGACGTTGATCACCTCCAATTCCGCTTGAAAAGCTACAGCGAAACGTAGCGCCGTATCACACGCGGCATAGGAATTCTCGGAAAAATCGGTACATAACAGGATCTTTTTCGGTATCACGGCACTGACCTCCCGGGTTGGCGACGCTATAACCCGCACCCATCTCCATGACGCGTCCCTGGGATCTCCGCAAAGTCCGGTCCGCTTTCGGCCCGTAGCCGTAAGTCGGTCCCATTGGTCCTTCTCCGAACTTAGAGAAGAACAAAGGGTATTGTAACAACTCGGCCCCGTATGGGCCCCGGCCATTACCGGCTTATCTACGGCCGCCTCGGACACTATCCGCAAAGCGCCTTTCCGGCCGCTGCTTACTTTTAACTCCTATACGGGCATTTTCCGTGCCAATACATTCCCCTCGCGTTCTTTAGGTAAATACCTTAATAAAGCAGGGTGTTGTTCTCACACCGGAGTCGGCGGGAAATGGAAGCGGTTGGACTTGCCGTGGATGTACCTGTCGGAATCCTTTACTATATGTCAATTCTCAGGACAGGATCGCGACAGGGACGAGCCGACGGTCGTCCCACGGAAAAAGGCCTTTCCGAGGGAAGAACCCCATCATCGAGTACTTCCGGTCGGTTGGGGTTCCCCTTGGTCGCGGCCCAAGGTTCGGCGGTTACCAGGATAGGGGCCGGCCGGTTACCACCGCAGGCACTCGTCATTTAAGAGACATGGCCTTTTCGGGACACATCTCCTGACAGCAGAAGCAGGTGATACAGAGGTCCGCGTCCACAACGGGAAGATTGTCCCTCATGGACAATGCGGAAACAGGGCATTGGTCTACGCAAGTACCGCAACCCGTGCAAGATCCGTGGTCCGCCCGGGGCCGCAGAACCGTGCGACTGCGGATGACTTCCTGTACGGCCTCATTGTTTAGGATGGCCTCACCTCCCAGAGGCGGGAGCTTGAACCCTGGGATTCGTTTGAAGTCCCCGATGATTTCTACGGCACCGAGGTCATAGTCCCCAAGCCCCACCTCCTTGGCCTTTCTGAGAAATCGCAGCCTGCCCGGATCACATCCCATCATCGAGGCAATGACGGCATCCAAGGCCGGGCCATTGTCCGAGGCCAGCACCAAACCTATATCTCTCAAGTCCGGCGATGCGGGACCGTTACCCTCCATGCCCACTATCGCGTCAACGATGAAAAGGTCGGGCACTCGTAGTCGGAACACGTCCACCAGCATTTCATGAAAGCGTTCCGGCGTTCCCGCGGCCCTATGAAGTTTCGCTTTTTGGGCCCCCGGCAAGAACCCGTAACTGTTCTTCACGGCCCCGGTCAGTACCGTCAAACCGTGAGTCTTGAACTTCGGCAAACTTATTATGACGTCCGCATCCTTCACGGCCTTTGAAATGCTGACTACGGGCATGAAATCGGCGTTAAAGGGAACCATCAGCGAGTCGTTACCGATGTTTCGATAGTAACCCTTTGCGGCATCCATCAGGCCGCACGTCCTGAAACCCTCCTCGTTCGCGCCGTAATTGAACAGTCCCGGATTATCGCCGACGATTATGGAAGCCGGGTCCATGGTTTCGATCTTCTCGACGACGGCCCGAAGCACGGCTGGATGAGTCGTTACCCCTTCCCTTGGGTCCGACCCTCGCAGCACGTTGGGTTTTATCAGGACGCTCTTCCCTTTTATTTCCGTCTGGAAGAGCGAAAACGCCTTATCTACGGCCGCACCGACGTTTTCATAAGAAGCGGGATGTGACATGACTCTGAACATTTTTTCTCCTCAAGCCCTCAACCTCCTTACCGTGAGGGTGGGGCGCGGCTTTTGTCGAAACATGACCTCCGATCATAACCCCACGTGAGGGCCCATACGGATCGCATGCTCATTATATGTAATC
>JAZDOF010000143.1:0-4703 GCA_043799015.1 Pseudomonadota bacterium
GGGCAAGTCGGTCCATGGCATGGGTGGCCCGCAAAGCCTCGCACGTATAAGATGACAGAATCCTTGCGATCTCAAGGTCTTGCTCGGTGAACGGCGGCCACTCTTTGTTGTGTAGAGCTATGACGCCCAATATCTCGCCCCCGTCCTGTGCCAGCGGCATTACCAGGGCGGAGGAGTTGGTGTACGAGTCCCACCCGCTGCCGATTACGTCCGGTTCCTTGTTTATGTCCACGATCAGGGCCGGTTCGCAGCGACTGATCACCCGGTCTAAGACCGAACCTTGCCTCGGCGGCAACGGTATGACGTCCTCGGCGTGGCTCGGGTCAAGGGAATGCACGAGTACGAGCGAACGGTTCTCGAGCAGGTACAGGCTACCGCCCCCCGCGGCCATATTCCGGGCGAACTCCTCGAGGACGCTCTTACCCATTTCTCTGAGACCGGAGCACGCGGCCAGATTACGAGTGGTGTCCACAATTGCTCTGAGTCTCGCGTTTACTTCCTGGAGCTTGCGATTATGGGCTTCCAGGGCATCGAGCGCCGTCTCTTTGTCTTGTTCAAGGCGCAGCCTTTCGTAGCAACGGTCGAGAGTGTAAAGGAGCTCCCGGATATCGAGAGGCTTGCGAAGGTAATCGTAAGCACCCTTTTGAAGGGCTTCCACGGCCGTATCCGTGTTTGCGTAGGCCGTCATCATGACGCACAAGATGCCGGGACGCATGGGTTTGAGCCGGCCGATCAAGTCCGTACCGCTGGACACTCCGAGACGAATGTCCAGGAGGGCCACCTGAGCGTCGAAGACTCGAATTATCTCCTCTCCTTGGGATGCGCTGTGGGCCGCCTCCACCTTGTATCCTCTGCATTCAAGGATGTCCATGAGTCCGGCAACAAAATCCTCGTCATCATCGACAATGAGAAGACGTTTCCCATCTCCATCGGTCGGGCCGCAGGCATTTGTCTCTCGGGTCATCGTAACTCCCTCTTTTGCTGCGCCAAGCCCTCCAAGGCGCCGATCAAAGCCCGGGGATCAAAGGGCTTCCTCATGATACCCCAGGCTGATTCCGCAAGCGGTCTTTCTATCGACCCCCGTTCTTCATCGGCATATGCGGTGACGACAATGGTCGGGATCGCGTGGCCCGTTCGCTTAAGTTCCAGATACGTTTCCAAACCGTTGAGCACCGGCATGCGAACATCAAGTATGAGGGCTTCCAGATCCGGCGAGAGTGCCATTTCCACGGCTTCTCGAGCGTCCTTGGCGATGTGGGCCTTCCAGCCTCGATCGGTAAGTAAATTGCCGATGGCTGTTGCGAAATCGGGATCGTCATCGGCGATAAGAACGGGCCTGGAATTGAGAGATTCCAGCATTTCGACCACGGCCGGCATTTCGAGAGGCTTTCGTAGGACCCCCCATGCCCCTGCGTCCACCGCCTGGGCGAGCAGTTGTTCAACGCTGTACCCCGTCATCATGACTACCTTGGCATCCGGCCTGGTCTTTCTAATCTCAAGAAAGCTTTCCAATCCGCTCATCCCCGGGAGCTTCACATCAATGAACGATATGTCCGCGTCCTCCCGCTGAAATCTCTCAACCGCCTCCAGTCCGCTGTGGGCCAGGGCTACGGTATGGCCGCGGCTCTCGATGACCATGGCCAAACTCTCGGCAAAATCCCTATCATCATCGACAACAAGTACACGTAACCGGTTCATGACTCGTCCTTGAGCTATGAGGCGGCCGGTAACCACAGCGTCACCGTTACGCCTCCCCCCGGCGGGCTTAGGACCTTGATCCCTCCGGCGTGTTGTTCCATTATGTTTTTGACTATCGGCAACCCAAGACCTACTCCGAACCCCTTAGTGCTGAAAAGCGGCTCCAATACGCGACCCAGCACCTCCTCGGTCATCCCCGGCCCGGTGTCGGTGACGCGTATTTCGGCAACGTCTCCTTCCTTCCGTGTTTCCACGGTCAGGCGCTTTTCTCCCCCGGGGCTTTCCTGCATAGCCTGAAGAGAGTTGGTTACCACATTAACCAGTGATCGCCTTAATCGGTCTGCGTCGATAAGGATCTTCGCACCCGAGTTTACCACAACTACGACATCAATGCCCTCGGCGATTCGGAACTCGGCCATCGCTTCCTGAACCCATCGGTCCAAATCGGTCCGACTAAGGTTTAGTTCCCTCGCTCGAGTGAAATCCAGCAACTCTTCGATTATGCGGTCACATCTTATGATACTTCGCTCGGCCAGTTGTACCGCTCGGTCAACCCTGCTCGTCCGCCCCTGCTCAACGGCTTCTCCTATGGAAAAGACCGCAGCGCGTATGGTGCCCAAGGGATTTCTCAGCTCATGGCTCACCGTCGCGGTCAATCGACCAAGTACGGCGAGACGTTCATTCCTGACCAGCTCCTCTTGTGCGGCGCGGAGTTCTCGAGTGCGTTCTTCCACCTTGTCTTCCAGCAATTCGGAGTACTCTTTCAACTCCTTTTCCGCGCGTTTTCGATCAATCCCCAGGGCATAGTAGGCTGCAAGTCGTTCCACCGCATCCAAGTCACGTTCAGTAAAGCCTTTTGCGGCATTAGCCAAAGCGATTTGACCGACGAGTCGGTCACCCAACATCACGGGTACTGAAAGGAAGCTATCCACGGGCACATGGCCTTCCGGGATGCCCCTCGATGAAGCATGTTCCCGCGGGACATTCGTGAAGAAACCCTCGCAGGTATTCAGCGAACGGCCCCAAAGGCTCGGATAGGTACCATCCGGAGCCGGAGCGAACTCTATACGCCGCTCCCCCGGAATATTGCATTCCCTTCCCATCATCGGGGTTAGGGAGTGGCCTACATTCGCTCCGCTTACGGGGTCTATTTCCGTGGCATATCCGTGACCGCCGCCCGTGAGCCGCCTTGCCGCGTCCAAGACCATGCCCGAGATGTCGCTGATGCGGGACGTGGGGGAGAGAAGCGGCCCATAAAGGCCCGCCAGAACCGCGTTTACTTCCAGTTCGCGTCTGAGACGTTCCTCGGCGTTTCGCTGTTCGGTGATATCGGTGCCGGAACTTAGGGTGCCCGTAACCCGGCCCTCATCATCGTAGAGCACCGCATTGCGCCACGCTATGAGCCTTTCTTCCTTATCCCGACCGGTAATCGTATTCTCATAGTATTCGACAGGAGCGACCAGGCCGGTCACCAGTTCATTGAAAACCGTCATCATCGTCGAACGCATGGAGTCCGGTATGAAGCGCTCGAACCAGTTTCGGCCCAATATCTCCCCTTGCTCGTATCCAAGGATCTCACATCCTTTGCGGTTGATGAGCGTAACCCTTCCCTCACGGTCCAAAGCTATGAGGATTACCCCGACGATATCCAGGTATTTCCGGGAACGGTTGCGCTCTTCTTCGACCGCAATTTGGGAAAGACGGCGCTCCGTAATGTCGAGGGCCGTGAAGATGACGCCTAATGAATGGTCTGAGCCATCTATCGGAGTTGAGCTTAACAGTACGTGAATGATCGCGCCGTCTTTGCGACGAAAGCGCGTTTCCACCGTTCCTGTGCCGCTGCTTCGGATCTGTCGGTATTTTTCCTCTCCCACAAATGCGAACTCCTCGTCTGACGGGTAGAGCATCCGTGCGCTTTGTTCCAACAGATCTTTCTCGGCGTAGCCTACCATATCGGCCAAACGTGTGTTCACCCATTTGAGAACCCGATTGCACACCATTCCTATGCCTGCGGGAGCGGCCCTCATTATCCCGTTCAAGGTGGCTTCGCTACGGACAAGCGCATCAGCCGCCGATTTTTCCGCCGTTACATCCCGGGCCACGGCGAAGATCCTCTCTTCGGGGGTGAGCGGCTGTGCATTCCATGATAGCCGACGATAGGAACCGTCCGCGCACAGGCAGCGATTGTCGAATGAGACAACGGCTTCGCCTTCCACGAGCTTGCCGGCCATGGCCAAGGCGGCTTCGCGGTCTTCCGGATGAACGAAATCGATCCAGGGCTTGCTCATTAGTTCTTTGGTCGACCACCCCAGAGTCCGGGTCGCAGCGGGGTTGAGTTGCCTGAAGTACCCGTCGAACCCGGCCACGCAGAAAATATCCGGTGAAAGGTTGAACAAGCGGTCCCGTTCCTGCTCCATTCTCTTGGCATGGGTCACGTCCCGAAACACCAGAACCACCCCGAGAGTCCCTCCGTGGTCGTCCACGATGGGAGCTCCGCTGTCGGCAAGGACTCTCTCCGTGCCATCCCTTGCCAACAGCAGAGTATCGTTGGCCAAACCGACCACCTGGCCGGTCTGAAGGACCTTTCTAACGGGGTTTTCGCAGCGTTCACGCGTTGTTTCGTTGACTATGTGGAACACTTCCTCGAGGTCCCTGCCGGCCGCTTCGATGAAGGTCCATCCCGTGAGCGTTTCCGCCGCCTTGTTCATGGAGGTAACGAGTCCCCCGGCATCCACGGTGATGACTCCATCCCCTATGGAACGAAGTGTGGTCGCGAGGAGTTCCTTTTCTTCCCGGGCCTCTTGTTCGGCTTTTCTCAGCTTCCCGTACAAGCGTGAAACCGTTACTCCGAAGCCTAGGAAAAAGACCGCGATAAGCGACCGGATGTAGATTTCGTGCCGAGGCACGTTGAATATGAGAAGATCCAAGAAGGTGCTTTCGTAGAATGTGAGGTAGTCCAGAACGGCGTCGATAAGCCAGACTGCCGCACCGAGGACAAGAGCCGC
>JAZDOF010000176.1:0-5383 GCA_043799015.1 Pseudomonadota bacterium
AGGGCGCGTCGGCAGCAAGGCAAGAGTCGGTTTGAAAAAGCCCGTTTTCGAAGGACCCAAGAATGGAGCGAAGCCAGTACGCGATAGACTCGCGGATGATACCCCCGGTGATTCTCGGAGCCGTCTTCGGGCTGCTTCTAATAGCCTTTGAAGTGCACCGGCCGCGGGCATTGGGCCCCACAATCATTATTCTCCTTCCGTTTTTCTACCTTGGGGCCGAGATACTAGCCCGAAAGATAGTACTTGATGCCGCCGGCGTAACGGTACACAAACTCTTAAGATCGGTTCGTTTGGGGTGGGCGGAGATTGAAAGCCTCGATGTGGTGAAATCGGGAAGCAAACTCTTTCTCGTGCTCCAGGGGGCGACCGACATCCCGGTGATCATCACCAATACCATCCGGCCTTTTTCCGCCCTTGTGGCGGACTTGCAGGCTCGGCTTCCTCAAACGGTCATATCACGCGATGTACTGGAGTTGTCCTCCAATATGCCGGAAAAGCACGCTCATCTCATCCAAGCATGGCTGGTTTGTTTTGTGCTGGCCGGGGTCGTGGCCGGACGGGTCATGGGATACTGACCGGAGCGGATCTCGTAATCGTTCGGCGCGAACGTCGGTAAACTCATGATAACCAAACCACGGAAGATATCAAAGGTTGGTTCCCATGATACCGCTGGGTCCGGGATCGATTCTCTCGGCGGGGGCTACCGCCTCATCCCTTATTTTAGCGCCCATGGGCGGTGGAAGGATTGGGCTGTTTCCGACGGTTCGCGGTTTCGGACGAAAACTTAGGCACTTGCCATATGTAGAGGCATGTGCCCCTTACGCGTTGACCAGCATGGTTAACGGGCTTGAATCACATAGACCGGTAAAACCTATTTTCTCAATTATTTTTTCAGATTTATTGTAACCATTCACTCTTGCGGGGCGTGTCGGCCTGCCGAGATCGCACTAAGAAAATTCGCAGGCTAGAAAGCCTGCGCCACGTTGAGATTGGAATTTCCCGCCCGTAAGTGAATGATTACGATCTATTCCAGATGTACAGGGCAAAGCCTACCGACCCGGGTTACGGCGCGATCGGAATGTCTCCGGCCGCGTCCGTAACAATGACCGATCCTGTATGGATCAGATCAGCCCCATGCCCTTGAGCACGGCGAGCATAACCGCCGCCGCGACTACGGAACCGATCTGTCCTCCAGTGTTTGCACCCATGGCATACATGAGTAGGTAGTTTTTCTTGTCGTACTTTCTGCCCTCAACCTGGCAAACCCGCGCCGCCATGGGATATGCCGAGATCCCCGCCGACCCGATGAGTGGGTTGATTTTCCAACCGGAAAGCCGGCACATGAGCTTGCCGAGTAGAATACCCGCCGCGGTGTCCCCGCAAATGGCCACGAGACCGAGGGCAAATATGGCCAGTGTCTGGGTGGTCAGGAATTTGTCGCCCTGCATGGTACCGCCTATGGCAAGACCGAGAAACAGGGTTACGATATTGGCGATTTCGTTTTCCGAGGCCCCGGTGAGGCGCTGGACCACACCGCTCTCCCTCATGAAGTTGCCGAGCATGACCGTCCCGATAAGGGGTAGTCCCTTCGGTGCTATAAGACCCGTGACGAATGTAACGACGATGGGAAAGAGCAACCTGGTTTGTGCGGACACGGTGGGCTTGCCCATGGAGATGGACATCCTGACGGCACGCTCTTTCTCACTGGTCAACGCCCTCATTATCGGGGGCTGAAGGATCGGCACCAGGGACATATAGCTGTAAGCGGCCACCGAAACCGGCCCCAACAATTGGGGAGCGTACTGGGAAGTCACGTAGATTGCCGTAGGACCGTCACAGGCCCCTATGATGCCTATGCAGACGGCTTCCAGCTGGGAAAAACCAAGGGCTAAAGCCAGGAGCAGAGTCAAGAAGATGCCGAACTGCCCGGCGGCCCCGAACAGCAGTATCTTCGGGTCTTCCAAGAGGGGCGTGAAGTCGGTCATGGCCCCTATCCCCACAAAAATCAACAGGGGAAAAACCTCCGTTGCTATGCCTATATCGTAAAGGAACTTCAGCAAACCGCCTTGTTCCATGAGTTCGCTCAACGGAATGTTCACGAGAAAACACCCAAAGCCGATGGGCAGCAACAGCAAAGGCTCGACCTCCTTGGCGACCGCCAAGTAGATGAGTACGCCGGCAATGGCCAGCATTGCTATGTTGGGCAGGCCATCGCCGCAAAGGTGCGCTACGCCGTGAGTCAGGCCCGAAAGCCCGAGAACTATACTATCCAGCATTGGTCAACCCTTTCCCTTTCCTTGCTCCGGGCCCCCCTCGGTCGGCACCGGGAGAAACTTCTTGAACAAGTAAGTTGACAAGATCAGGAGTCCGAGGGTGAGAAAAGTCCCCCCGACCCCCACCACAGTCATGGTCAGTCCAAAGGTCCAATTGTCCATATCAGGCTCCACAAATCATCTTTCATTAAAAGGAACTCATAGTATTCCTCAAAGGACGCATTGAAGCAAGCGTAAAAAGCTTTGAACCGTAAACCTCGCGATCCATAGGTTCATGAGGGCGAACCCTGTGGACATTTCCGGACCGCGGGCACACCGCGATTAATCGCAGATAATTTTTTTCGTTGACTTGTGTCGGCGGAGCCACTAGGGTTGAAGTAGGCATAAATATTGTCGAGTTGGATCAATTAGTTACAGTCCAGGCATCCGAGGCGACCCTTCGTGGGCCCGGTGCCCCGACACACGGGCGGAAAGGGGGTGAGAACCTACGGCATAAGGCACGGACATCCACCTTGTCCGCGTTCCTAACTACTGGTTGAATTGCGGATGATCTCAACAGCTCAATCATGGGAGGTAACAGGCAATGGGTAACAACGACAGCGGCTGGTCCAAGCTTTGGACACAGGAAGACTGGCTGGCCGTATGGATAGGCTTCTTAGTCATTCTTTGCGTTCTTCTGATCGCATCAAAGGGAATCAAGATAACCGGGCCTTCATTCAAATGGAGCACGGAAGCCGAATTCACGACTTTCTGCTCTGAAGCGGGGCCAACCGTTGAAAAGCTTGCCGCAAAGGCGGGAGCTAAGGGAGATGCCGGCCTCCAGGCGGCCGCGGTCGGGCTGAAGGCAGCCCTTGACAAATCGGACCGCAAGGCCGTCTCGGACGCGGCAAAGAAACTCGAGTCGACTCTTAAGGAAACCAAGGATAAGGAGCTTCAGAAAAACGCGTCCGGTGTCCTGAAGGCAGTGAAGGGCGCTGCCGGAAGCACGCTGAGCAAGGTATTCAGCAGCGCGAACATAATTAATTCATTGATTTTCCTGGTAGCGGCCTTGGTCCTCAGCCTGATTGCCATGGCGTTAATGGGTGAGAATGCCGGAATGTTTGTTGCGGGCTTCCCCATTGTTTTCCTTATAGCGTGGGCGGGTCAGTTCATCGCGGGAAGCTATACGGTCAACGTTTACGGCATCGAATATGTGTTGTGGTGTTTGGCCATAGGTCTGTTCATCAGCAACGTAATCGGGTTGCCGGAGTGGCTGAAACCAGCCGTGAAAACTGAGTTTTACATCAAGACCGGCCTGGTCATTCTCGGATCCGGCGTGTTGTTCAAGGAAATCCTTCAAGCGGGTTATCTAGGGATATTACAGGCATTCGCCGTAGTAGGCGTAGTTTGGTACTCATGCTACTGGATCGCGAGAAAGCTCAAGGTGGATGAGGAGTTTGCGGCAATTTTGTCAAGCGCCGTCTCTATTTGCGGGGTGTCTGCGGCAATAGCCACTTCCGGGGCTATCAAAGGCGACCCCAAAAAGCTGAGCTACACCACGTCCTTAGTACTCATCTGTGCCGTTCCCATGATGATCTTGCAACCCTACATAGCCAAATGGGTCGGCATGCCCGATGCGGTGGCCGGTGCCTGGCTCGGTGGGACCCTTGATACGAGCGGCTCGGTGGTGGCTGCCGGTTCCTTGATCAGTGAAACCGCGATGAAGGTCGGCGTCATAGTAAAGATGGGCCAGAATGTGCTCATAGGTTTTGCCGCATTCATTCTTGCCGTGGTTTGGACCTTCAAGGCGGCTGAACAAGTGCCGGGCGGCGAGAAGCCGGGTGCAATCGAGATATGGAATCGCTTTCCCAAGTTCGTGCTCGGATTCATGATCGCATCCCTTGTGTTTTCATTCCTTCTGTCGCCTGCCGTCGTATCCGAAGTGAAGGGATCGCTTGGAGGCATCAGGACCATATGGTTCGCGTTGGCGTTTACCTGTATAGGTTTGGAGACGAACTTCGCGGAACTCACCAGGATGGAAGGCGGCCGGCCGGCCGCGGCGTTCCTTATCGCTCAGGGATTCAACGTAATTTGGACTCTGCTTCTTGCCTATCTGCTCTTCGGCGGTATCCTTTTTGAGACCCCCGTATTCTAGGTCGAGGGCGTCCTAAAACGGCGCACTGATTCGGAAATAGCGACCGGCATGGTCCGGTCGCTTCTCTCGGCGCCCCAGGTCCTTTTGCCGATTCCACTCCGCATCGAAGCCTCCATGGTCCCTATCGACACGCGGCAATTCACCTCCCGCTCATCGGCCCACGTTCGATATGTCGGAAAACGTCACGGTAAGGAATTGCTTCCGGCTCAATGTTGGATTATTCTTGTAGCCCTGTAGGGACGGAGGAATAAAGCCAAGCAGCCCTTGTTCGATTGAGGATTGGGCGTCGGGGCCCGCTTGAAGGCGGTGACCATATGGACAAGAAAGAGGCCAAGATAAAGTGCAGCACGTGTGGATCCTCGTTCAAAGTGAGGGTCCCGGTCACGGACAAACCGGCCAGCTTCAAGTGCAAGAAATGCGGTAAGATATTAAAAATTAGGGTAAAAGGTCCCGGCCCGGACGGTGGGCCTTCGGAAGAAAACGGCGTCACGGAAAATGCACTCAACGGGGACCTTCCCGGCAAGCCGGCCGCGGCCGCGCACGACGGCAACGATACACTCGAGTTCGGGGACGTGAACGTGTTCGAGCCCGCCGCTGCCGTACCTGCGGCCACCATGCCGGCGGCCTCCAAATCCGCACCCGACGATGACTTGATTCAAACCGGCTTCGATTTTGATGAATTGGAGCGCAAAGATTACGGACGGCCTGCGGCTCCCGCGCCGGCCGTGCCCGCGCCGCCACCACGTTTACCCCCTCCTCCGCGGAAGTCCGAACCCGCCGACACGGCGGCGCTCGCCGAATCCTCCGCGGATTTCCAGTTCGAAGCTCCCGAAGATCTCTTTGTGGACGAACCTGAGGAAGAAGAGCCTCCTCCGCCTGCCGCCCCCGGTCGTCGTACCCCGACCGTGGCCGCGGCAACCAGGGTTCAGGCCACCGTACCGGCGGGTCAAGACACCGCCAAATTGGAGGGTCTGGA
>JAZDOF010000194.1:0-2250 GCA_043799015.1 Pseudomonadota bacterium
CCTCTATTTCTCGACGTCGTTCTTGGAGGCTACAAAGAAAAAGCTAACGGCCTTCATCCAGAGAGAAGGCGCGGTGACCCCCTCTCAGTTCCAGCAGATCACGGGGTCGTCCCGCAAATTCAACATACCGCTATTGGAGTATTTCGACCGTGAGCGTTTCACCATCAGGGTCGGCGATCAGCGTGTGCTGAGGGGCTCGGGGAGCTCCGGGGAAGGAGGAAGCGAGGTATAGAACCGACCCACCGCTTCCAAACGCAGCATACAATTGCCCCTTTGTTGATCAAAGCGGCGAGTGGACTCAGGGGTCTTATCCTGAACGTATTCCGTGAGTGCCCATGTCAGGTGGTCCAGGCACGCGTAGGCTTCATCAAGTAGCCCCATGAGCCGGCGATCCGACTCGGATATACGACAACGGGAAACATCCTTGATCTTGGACCGGACGATCCGCACTCTCTTTTGGACGTTTCTCACGATTTCCAGCGCGGTGTCTTTCTTCATAATGTCGGCCACGTACCCGTCGGCGGTCGTACCTATAAGTAGAAAGGCATCGTTAATATAAGCGGTCGCCGTTTCGCCGAAGGCGTTTATGCAAACGGCGCAATCTCGGGCAACCGCGGGCTGGGGCATCGTCATAAGGATGATCGCTAGGATCGGCAGCTTTTTCATAACGCCTACGCCGGAATGTAAGAAATTAGATATGATTCAGCCGGAAGCAGTTCATATCACGACCATCTAAAGGAGACAATAGTTTTCATGAGAATTCTTCTTCACACTTGTTGCGCGCCGTGCCTCGTGGTGCCCTTGGAAGACCTCAGATCCGAAGGCCACGAAGTTACGGCCTTTTTCTATAACCCCAACATCCATCCGTATTCCGAGTACCTTCGAAGACTCGATGCGTTCAGCACATATACCCATGACAACCTAGTCCCTGTTTTGGAAAATCCGGACGAAGACGGCATGGAGGAGTGGCTTCGCTCCGTCGTGTTCCGGGAAGCCCAGCGCTGCCGTATTTGCTTCTCGCTTCGCCTGGAACGCGTAGCCAAGATTGCCGAAACAAAGGGCTTCGACGCATTCTCATCCACCCTGCTCTACAGCCGATTCCAGCAGCACGATCTGCTCAAAGCCACGGGCGAGGCCGTTTCCCAGGCGCTCGGCATCCCCTTCATATATCGTGATTGGCGGACCGGGTGGAACCGAGGAGTGAAGACCTACCGATCCACCGGTCTCTATCGGCAGAAATACTGCGGCTGTCTGTACAGCGAAAAAGAACGGGCGATGAAGATCCTTCAGTGACGGCGTCGAGGGAGGCCGGGCCGCACGTGTTCCCCACGTGTGAATCCGGGGGTGTTGACGGACGTTTCAGGGATCTAGGAGGAACTGGTGGCTGTTAACCTCAATAGTGTCGGAAAGATAATCGATCCCTCGTTGTTGGTGCGCTTTGATGATCGCGTTGCCGTGGTCACCGGTGGAGGCGGCGGCTTGGGGCGGGTCTATGCGCTCGAACTGGCAAAGCGGGGTGCTAAGGTTGTGGTCAACGATGTGGGAACCGCTAGGGACGGGTCAGGCGAGCTGAATGCCGGCGCAGCGGATAAGGTAGTTGATGAAATTCGCGCACTCGGCGGCCGGGCAACGGCAAGCCATGCTTCCGTGGGCACTCCTTCCGGCGGCAACGAGATTGTGCAAACCGCAATGGATGCATTTGGTCGAATCGACATCCTTATCAACAACGCCGGGGTCCTTCGGGACAAGACTCTGACCAAAATGGAACCATCCGAATGGGACCAAGTAATTACCGTGCATCTCGACGGGGCCTACAACGTCACCCGCCCCGCATTTGCGAAAATGAGAGAAAGCCGTTACGGCCGTATTATTATGACCACTTCCGCGGCGGGGCTGTACGGGAACTTCGGTCAAGCCAACTACTCAGCGGCCAAGATGGGCCTGGTGGGTCTGATGAACACCCTCAAGCTGGAGGGGGAAAAGTACGACGTACGGGTCAACTGTGTCGCGCCCATTGCAGGGACCAGGATGACCGAGGATATTCTGCCGCCGGACATGCTGGCAAAGCTGAAACCGGAGTTTGTGGCCCCGTTGGTTATGTACCTGTGTGCCGAGCAGTGCCTGGAAACCGGCATGATATTCAACGCGGGTATGGGCCGCTATAATCGCGCAGCGGTGGTTACGGGTCGAGGGGCTCTGGTCGGCGACGGCACAACGGCGCCCACGCCCGAACAGATACACGAATCGTGG
>JAZDOF010000177.1:0-2613 GCA_043799015.1 Pseudomonadota bacterium
CGGTTGGTCCACGAGTTGAGGGTCCACCAGATCGAGTTGGAGATGCAGAATGAGGAACTGCGGACGGCCCAAATTGCCGTCGAAGATTCAAGGAACAAGTATCAAGACTTGTACGACTTTGCCCCCGTGGGCTATATTACGTTGGACCGCAAGGGGATCATCCTCGAAGCCAATCTCACCGCTGTCCGACTGCTTGGCATGAACGGAGAATCTGTTGTCAAACGGCCATTTTCCCGTTTTGTTTGTAAGGAGGATGCCGACGCCCTTCATCTTCACGTCAGCCGGGTCTTCGAGAGCGGGGACAAGCAGACGTGTGAGATCCGAATCGTGCGAAAGGACGGCTCGCAATTCCATGGGCAACTGGACGGCATGGCCACGAAGGCTTGTGAGGGGCAACTCAGTCAGTGCCGAATAGTCATCACCGACATTACCGAACACAAGAAGAGAGAGGAGGCGCTGCGGGAGAGTGAAGGACAGTTCCGACTGTTTGTTGAAGGCGCCCCTGATCCAATCTTTGTGCAGACGCAAGGTTGCTTTGCCTATTTGAATAGGGCGGCCTTGGAGATGTTCGGGGCCGCAGGCATTGAAGACCTGCAAGGCAAGAACGTCATGGACAGATTTCACCCCGGTTCCCGTGACGCAATAAGAGAGCGTATCCGACTACTAAACGTAGAAAGGCGAGATGTGCCGCTTGTCGAGGAAGACTTCCTCCGAATGGATGGGTCTACGATCCACGTGGAGGCTTCAGCTATTCCGATACACTATAGGGGCCACAAAGGGGCTTTGGTGTTCGCACGCGACATCACCGACCGCAAAACGGCGGAGGAGAAATTGGTGTCGAGTGAGAAAGCTTATCGGACTTTGGCGGAGAACATCCCCGGCATAGTTTACCGAGTTCACTGCGACGATCAACCAAGCATGGAGTTCTTTAACAAGCAGGTTGAGTCCATTACGGGCTTTTCGGAAGAAGAGCTTCGGATTGGAGAAGTCTGCTCCATCGATCCTTTGATTCTCTCTGAAGACAAACCCAAAGTCGTCCAATTGGTGAAAGAGGCCGCGTCCCGGAACACGCCGTTTGAAATCGAATACCGAATCAGGGACAAGCATGGAGCGATCAGAAATCTTTTGGAATACGGGAGACCGGTACGCGGCTCGGAAGGGGCTCCGTTTTTCATTGATGGGGTGATTTTTGATGTTACCGAGCGCAAGAAGGTAGAACTAGCTTTGAAGAAGAGTGAGGCACGCTACAAAGGCATCTTCGACAACGCCGCCGTAGGGCTGGACCTAGTGGATGCCGGGGGGGAAATTCGTGAGGCGAACCCTCCCTTTGCTCAAATGCTCGGCTACTCGGTAGATGAACTGTTGAAAATGACGATCCTAGACATAACGCACCCTGATGACGTTGAGGATTCCAAATACAGGCATCAGAATATGGTAGAAGGAAAGACGGACGCCTATAGGTTCGAGAAGCGCTACATCAAGAAAAACGGCGAGTTCTTTTGGGCGGATGTTTCGGTATCTTCGGTGAAAGGCCCTGACGGAGTTTATGAGGCGACCATAGGGGCGATTTCCGACATAACGGCACGCAAACTGGCCGAAGAGTCACTTTTCGACGCCAAACGTGACTGGGAAGACACCTTCAACAGCATTAAGGATATGATTACGATCCATGACAAGGACTACAACATCATACACTACAATACGGCCGCAAAGCGGCTGCTGGGGTTGCCGAGTTTGGTGACTTCGAAAGTCATCAAGTGTCACGAATACTATCACGGAAAAGATAGTCCTCCTAAGACATGCCCGAGCTGCCGGTGCCTTCAAACTCAACAGCAGGCCGTTTCCGAGGTGTATGAGCCCCATTTGAATATCTTTGTCGAAATAACGGCGATACCAAGATTTGATAGATACGGTCAGTTGACGGGGTTAGTGCATATTGTCCGAGACATCACCGAGCGTAAGCTCTCGGAGCAGCTTATCGGTATACGCGGAGAATTAATGGAATTCGCCGCATCACATTCTCTTGAGGAAATACTTCAGAAAACATTGGATGAAATCGGTTCGGTGACCGACAGTCCTATAGGATTCTGCCACCTTATCAACGAAGATGAAAAAACCATTTCCCTGCAGGCTTGGTCAACTCGGACAGTTGAGAAATGCTGCCAAGCAGACGGCAAAGGACGGCACTTCCCAGTAGATCGGGCAGGAGTGTGGGGGGACGCCATAAGGGAAAGACGCCCCGTGATCCACAATGATTACGCCACACTCCCTAACCGCAGAGGAATGCCGGAAGGGCACGCCCCCGTCATACGGGAACTTGTTGTGCCGATTATCAGATCAGATCGGATTGTGGCGGTCTTCGGTATAGGGAACAAGCCTTCGGATTACATTGAAAAGGACGTTGAAGTCGCCTCCTACATTGCGGATTTAGTCTGGGACGTTATCGCCCGCAAGAGCACGGAAGAGGCCCTGAAGGAAAGTGACAAACAGTACCGAACTCTCTTTGAGGATTCGATAGATGGCGTGTACTCTGTTCTAAGGGATGGGACCATAACGGATGCCAACCCGGCTTTTTGTGAACTCTTTGGGTTTACGAGAGAGGAAATGATCGGC
>JAZDOF010000234.1:0-2179 GCA_043799015.1 Pseudomonadota bacterium
TCACGATGACGGGGAAGATCCACCAGGCGGTTTTCTTCATGGCTGATGACCTTGTAGAGAGCCACAACTATTTGGGATCCAAAGCCCGCGGCCAATCGCAACACGTGGTTTGCCTCACATCTACCGCCTTTGCTCAGATTCATGTCGGCGAACTCGGGGTCAGGTTGTCTCAAATTCGGGATGGGCGGCAACATCCGCTTCTGAAGGCAACGCAGCGCAACGGCGTCTTCCACTCCGACGCCCATGGTGTGCCCGGTGAATCCCTTTGTGTTCGTGATGGGAATCAGGCCGGCCTTCGTACCGAAGGTGCGACGGAGCGCGTGTATCTCCGCGGCGGAGCTTCCACCCCTCTTGGGCGAGTAAGTCTCGTGTGACATGAATACCAAGTCTTGGGCCAAGTCATCCCTCGACTTGCCTGTACGCCGTTCCCACTTGGCTACTACCAGCTCCATAACCTTTGAAATATGTTCCACATCCAATCGTGTTCCGTGATAGGCACTGTTGGCCGCGATGCCGGCTTCTATGGACGCGATGGGATCGATGCCGCGTTCTTCCGCAAGGTCCTTCTTTTCCAAAACCAGACCGACCGCGGCGGATCCGAGAACAAGGCCGTGACGCCGGTCATCGAACGGTAGGGCCGCCTCGTTGACGATGCCTTCCGTAGTGGCCGCGCCCATCGCCAGGAAGCCCGAACCCACCCACGGAAGCAAGGTCCGACCTGCGACATCGTCCGCGGCGATAACGATGACTCGTTTCGCCTGACCCGAACGTATCCAGTCGCGGGCGAGCAGAATGGCCTGGGTGGTGCCCGCACAGGCCGCGTCCACATGTGTGTTCGGCCCCTGGGCCTTGATAAATTGGGCGAATTGGCCTTGAGCCATAACCATGACCTTTAGCAGGAAGTTGCGGTTGAATGTATACAGCTCGTCGGTCTCACCTTTGTTTAGTCGGCCGAACTCCTCAGCGAACCACTTGGTAATCGCGTCGCGTTCATGGTCGTCCTTGATGCGACCCACGATGCCCGAATAGAAGTCGATAAGCCGTTTCTTGGCCCCGGCACCGTATCTGCTCGCGGCCTCACGGGTGACCTCATCCACGAGCGATGCTACTCCCGGGAACGCGGATGCGAAAATCACCCCGGTTTCAGCTCTCATGGGTTCGGGGAGGGCCCAGGAATCGGGTAACCTCGTTCCCATACTGGTTATCTTGGTCTGCTGAAGAAGGGGGATGCCGGCGTCTCTGAGCGCTTCCAGTCCGGCCGCGACGGCAAGCCGAGTAGTTATGTCCATGGCGGCGGCCAGCTTTTCGTCGATGCCGTAGTCGGTCGTAACGTCTTCATCGGTGAAAAATCCGGCAAGCTTGATCACGCCCGACACGTCTTCCACCGGTCTTAGCTCGGCTTCTCCCCCCGGGCCTTTGAACAAGCGCTCGATGTTCTTTTCGAGCATGTCCAGCAGTCCGCTGTCGGGTACCTTCTTGATGTAGTTGCGGCCCAGAATGATGTCGTCAAGGTTTTCCGCGTCAAACGGGAACCGTACGTCACTGGGCAACCCCGCCGAGACGCCGGACACCACAACGGGTTGGAAGTCCATGCCCTCGGACTTCACGATGCTGACGGTTTGCTCCAAGGGGAGCACATTCTGCAAATACGTCTTATAGCTGGCCTTGATGAGGCTGCGGACCGGATCGCTCTGAATGGCCAGGAATCCGGTGAAATCGGACTGATTGGTCATCTCGCGGAGCTCATCGTCCATTATGGGGTCAAGGGGACTCGGCGCATGGACGATTTCCCGGACGGGTTGAGGAGAGGGAGCGTCGGTGGAGACTATCCTGAGGCGCGGCACCGACCGGGGAGCTTTGACCGTGTCCGTTGCCGCGGCATCGAAGTCGATGGGAACGCCTTCGACCGCGAGGGCCGCCAGCGTCTCCATGAGTTGCATTATACCGCCCTTTTTCGGGTGGTTGGTCGGTACGGCCAGGGCATCGTTGGGGACGCAGTCCACAGTGAGGTTCGTCAATACACGTTTGGGGCCGCACTCGACAAATACTCGAATGCCGTCGTGGTACAATCGCCTTAGGGTCTTAACCCATTCCACCGGGGCGGCAAACTGTTTGCCCAGAAGGTCCCGGATTTTTTCCGGCGCTGCGGGCCCCACCGGATAGAAGTCGCCGGTAACGT
>JAZDOF010000551.1:0-2382 GCA_043799015.1 Pseudomonadota bacterium
GTTCGATTGGGCCAGAATGGTCGCGGTGAGGTCGGCATCCGAAAAATCGCAGCCCGAGAAATCCGAGTTGGACATGATGGACTTGCTCATCTTCGCCCCATCAAACTTTGCCCCTCTTGCGTCCACTTTGGTGAGTGCCGCACGCTCCAGCTTTGCTCCCGAGAATACTGCGCCCCGCAGATCCGCACCCGATAGATCCGCGTCGTTGAGTACCGCGTCGGTGAAATTTGCTCCGTTAAGCTTGGATTTCGCAAGGCTCACACCGGTGAGGTCCGCTTTGAAAAAATTCGCTTCCGTGAGGTCGCACCCGATCAGCTTGGCGTTGGTAACATTGGCATGTTGCAGGTCGGCCCCGGTCATAACGTTCCCCGCAAGCTGAATTTTCGATAGGTCCGAAGAAGTAAGCTTCACTCCGGTTAGGTTGGCCTTATCCAGGATGGCTCTTCCCAGTTTGGTGTTTGTGATGTCCGCGTCCGTAAGGTCCGCCGCGGTAAAGTCCGTGTTTTCCAGCCGAGCGCTTTCGAAACGTGCTTCGGTGAGTTTTGCCTCACCCATTAGGGCATTGGTCAAGTTAGCCTTCTTGAAATCCGCGCGCCCCATGTCGGTGCGTGTTAGATCGGTTCCTATCAGCTCGGACCCGGACAAATCAGCTCCCGAAAGATCGGACGCGGTCAACAGAGCCCCGCTCAGGTCCACGTCGGAAAGGTCCGCGTTGACCAAATCCGCATTGTAAAGCCTGGCTTTGGTCGGCTTCTTGAATCTGATCGTAAGAAGGACTTGGCTGGCCGGCGACGCGTCAAGACCGGTACGTGCGGCTGCCGCAACGAGTTCCTTGAAGGAATTTGCCGTCCCCTTGAATATGACGTCTCCGGTTTTTCTGTGTTTTATCTCGAACTTCGGCATGCCCTCGTCTCCATCTCATAGTCTCGGGAGCAATATATCATATCCCGCGGTTCGTGCAGGGCGGAATTGCACAACGCGATGAACGGTTCCCGCGTTCGACGGGCACCGCGGTTGGCCCCACCGTCTCCCTAGTAACCTCTTTCACATGCGCGCCAAGGCTTCGGCCTTCTCCCTTTCCTTTTCGGAAATCGCTCGGGCCCTTTCGAGGGTAATCTTGGCCCTCCTGTATACCGGAGTGTCCACCATTCGCCCGTCCAGGCTAAGCGACGCCCTACCCTGCTTCATGGACTCCTCAAAGGCATCCACTACGCGCTCGGCGTAAGCTACGGCCTCCGCCGACGGAGAGAACACTCGGTTGAGGATTTCCACCTGGCCGGGGTGAATGCAGTAGGCGCCCGAACTCCCCAGTCGCCGACCTTTCACGGCTGAAGCCTCAAAGGACGCCAGGTCTTGGAATTCCGCGACGGAGCCCAATATTCCCATTGGACTCATCCCATGGGCCCTTCCCGCGTTCACCATCATGCAGAACGCCCAAAGGAGCTCCTCTCCCTGTTTGGAGGGTTCGGTACCCAGCTCCAAGCAATAATCATCGGGACCCAGGCTTACGGATTCTATCCTATAGCTCGCCGATAGAATGGAATCGAGATTGAGCACTCCTCTGGGGCTTTCAATATGCACGGAAACGGCTACCCGACCGGCTTCTAATCGGTGAGCCGTTTCAAGACGCGATATCTCGTCCTCCACGTGCAGCACATCTTCGGGAGACTCCACCTTCGGCAGGAAGATCCCGTGTATTCCCGGCTGAACGGCCGCGTCCAAGTCGGCATCGAGAAGGTCCGGGTCCGAGTTCACTCGCACCAACACGTCCGCACCCCCTCGACCTGCCAAGCGTAAGGCCTCTTTTGCCAAGGTACGCGCTTTCTCTTTCTCAGACATCGGGACCGAATCCTCCATGTCGAGCACTATGGCGTCGGCCCCCCGCGTGTAAGCCTTTTCCACGAAACGGGTCACATTGATGGGGAGTATGAGCATGGAACGTTGAATTCTGTTCATGATGGGGGATCTCCTTGATGTTTTCGGAGTCGTAATCACCGAAAACGACCACCGGCGAGGTCAACGAACATCGGCGGGCGGTCCTTGATGGCTTAGAAGGTCCACATCCGGGGGAAAAGCCGGACTTGGATGATGGTTTCACGTACCTCCGGGTTGTGCCGGAAGGTATCGACAACCTGTTTCAACACAAATTTTTTCTTGATTCGTGAGTATTCATCAACCGCGTCATTGCCCCCCCGTTGTCTTGATACTACCACAGCAAACCTACATGTCCATCCATACATGGAGCCTTTTCGTCGCCCCCCCCCCCATACGCGCTAACTTTGTCACAAATCCCTCCATTAATCGGGCAAACCTTTTAGCTGTAATTGTCTTTTTCTCGGTCTTTCTTGCAGGGTTAGACAAAGGTGTTGCCATTTTCTGATT
>JAZDOF010000298.1:0-4001 GCA_043799015.1 Pseudomonadota bacterium
TTCACCGAACTGAGAAGAAACGAGTACCTGATCAAGGAGGAAACGCTCCAAGAGGTCCAGGGAGAAATCCTGTTCACCATCTCCGACGTCAAGGCGCGCGAAGCGAAAATGGCCCAAATGCGTAAGGGTCATGCATGGAACGAGGCGGAGCGTAGAATCAAATCGGTGGCCCAGTATCTCTCCAAGATCAAGCGGTATCGGTTCGTTCCGGACCTAATCAAGAAACCCTGTGCAGTCCAGGACTCCTACCTCTTGGATCATACCGGCGAGAATCTGGCTGCCGTCGTACACTTCATCGAGAAGAATCATCCCGACAATTTTCAGCGCATCGTCAACGAGGTGAGGAGGAGCATCCCCGGTATCCGACGCATATTCACGCCCAGTTTGGGCGACCCCCATCAGGTCGGCATCGGAGTGGAGGAACAGCATAAGTCGGGGTATTTCGTGGGGCCGCAGCTTTCCGACGGTTTCCTGGTTTTTCTTGCTTTGTGTACCCTCTTCAACCTGCCGGATCAACCGCGCATCTTTTTCATCGAGGAACCGGAAACCTATCTGAACCCCAATAGACTCCGGGTCTTGTACGGACTTATGCATCGTTTCTTCAAGCTCAACCCCACAAAACAGGTCCTCATGAGTTCACATTCCCCCTATTTCCTAGATTGGTCGGATGAGCGACCGGAAGAACTAACCCTAATGTGCGACGACAACGGTTGGGTCCAGTTCTGCAACCTCAAGGGGGTCTCTGACCTACGGGCGTTTCTCGAGGAAGACCGTTGGGGTCAGGAGTGGGTTTCAAGGTTCTTTAGGGCCGACTTTGCCGATGAGCCGGTTCTGGGTTTACGGACGAATGAAGCTGAAACCCGGGACGAAGAAAACGTTCCTCCCCCGTGGAGTGCTGAAGGGGACAGGAGCGAAAGACAGGCCGAGGGCCTGTGAACGGACAATTCCTTCCTCTTAGCCGGTTGCGTCATCCGTAGTCAACCGGATCTTCTTGAACCTCTTGGGGGGCTCCAGGTCTTTTACCGCATCAGGTCACGTCCGTCGGCAGGATTACGGGACGGTCCCGCGAGCCTTCAGCCCGGATGAAGTCACTTGAAGAAAAAGATCAATCACATTGAAACATTTTGTGGAGTTCCACGTCTAATTGAATTATAACCAGGCGGGCAATGGAATGCGCTGCTGAAGTTGCATTGTATATATAGGAGGTTGGTAAATGATTGATGACAGTTACGACGGTTTGCTGGAATTAGCCGTAGTCTCGGCGGCTACCGTTTTGGTTTTGTTAACCGCGTGCCTTACGGGAACGTGCTGATAGACCTTATTCCGCCTTGATATTCTTTTTCTCGGTACTGCCGATTGAAGCTAAAGGGCGACCGTCGGTCGCCCCAACATATGCTCCCAATAACCCGGATTTCTACCCTCTTTCCACTCGATCTCAGGATTCGGTAAGCGTTCACAGCGACAGCTCCCCGGCCCTGGAAAATCAAACCACGAAGGCACCAAGACACGAAGGAAGATTTGAAATGATTGACAAAAGCCGATTGACTTGAGGATCGTGTCCGCCTGTCAGTGAAAGCGGGCGCTTGGCCCCGCAGAGGCCTGAAAAATATTAGCCTTTGATTTCTTTGTGCCTTTGTGTCTTCGTGGTTAGTTCCTCAGCTATCGTGGTGAACGATCCCAGGATTCGGACCGCAATTGGCTCCAAACCGAGCCGTGGAGGTGAAAAGCAACGCAGGCCGGCAATCACCCGTCCGTTTGACTTCGCTTCCTCTCGGTTTCCCACTGGCGGTAGGTACGTTGAATAAGGTCATTCAGGTATCGTTCCGGGTTTCGAATGGCTTCAGGGAGGATTGTGAACTCGGTCTCGTTCGTTCTTTCCATGACGAGCTTCAGTCCGTGATGGTAGTTCTGAAAAATCTTCCGGCACACGATCAATGCATCTTCCGAACCGTTAAGCACCATGCCGGCGAGTTCCCGTACGGCCTCCTCCGAGAAACGTATCTTAAGGGAATAAAGTCTTTCGAATTCATGTTCAAAGGCCCGTATTTCTTCCTCAACCTTTATGAATCTCGCATACATGGTTTCGGGCGTGATCCCTTGGGACATGGCGGCATTTACAACCACCAGCAAAGGCTCGCCTTCCAGCCGTCGGCCGTAAGTCGTCTCGAACTCCGGTCCTCTCTGCTCCAGTTCCTTCAACATGTCGGTACGTTCCTGCCTATCGACCTGTTCAAAGACCGCATTGCGCGACGGATGTGATTCATCCGCGAGAATTTCACCGAGGAACCCCTTTGGGTTGTCCAGCAATTCCGCAGTCACGCAGAACCGCTCAACGTCGGTCGATGGAAGCCTTCTTTCAAAGCCCACCAAGACCTTCTCCATCACGCTGACGAGCGCCCGAGCACCCGTCTTTTCCTCATGCGCACGAGAGGCAATCCCCCTGAGCGAATCGTCGGTGAACCCGATATCGATCCCATAGCATTTGAAGTCCTGCTTCTTGGCCGTAACAACTGATGAGTGCCGATTCTTGAGGATCTTGTACAAATCGTCCTCATCCAATTCCGCTAATACGGAGATCACGGGGATTCTACCTACGAACTCGGATTCAAATCCGTACTCGACCAGGTCCTCGGGTTTGACTCGATTCAGAAGGTCCGTCCTGCTCTCCGAGCGTTTGAGGGACGCGCCGAACCCGATTCCTCCCTTTACAAGGCGTCTTGATACTATTTCTTCCAGACCGTTGAATGCACCTGAAACGATGAAGAGGATGTTCCGGGTGTTTATGGTCCGTTTCAGTCTCTTTCCGGTTCGCTGAAAGTGGGCCGCAGCCTCCATCAACGACACGGGGTCATGGGCCACCTTGAGATCGACGTCCGTTTCTTCCATCGGCTTCAGCAAGTTCCGCTGAACCCCTGTCCTCGACACGTCTATCCCGATGACATTGGGTGCCGACGCGATCTTATCTATTTCGTCTATGTAGATTATGCCGAACTGGGCCTTTTCTATGTCGCCGTCCGCTTCCTGGACAAGGTCACGGACCAGGTCCTCAACGTCTCCGCCCACGTATCCGGTTTCGGTGAATTTGGTGGCGTCTCCCTTGACGAAGGGTACACCTATCTTCCTCGCGATGAGCTTGACGAGGTAAGTCTTACCGACACCAGTGGGTCCTATGAGTATTATGTTGCTCTTTATCCTGCCGATTCCTTCGGCGCCATCCCTATCCCCCTTTTCCAGCAAGTACCGAATCCTGTTGAAATGGGTGCATATCTTGGTTGCAAGGATCTCCTTAGCCTCGTCCTGTCTTATGACGAAACGGTCCAGGTACTCATGGAGTTCGGCCGGTTTCATGTCGAATCGTATCGATGACAGGTTCGACTCCGGGTTCACGTCCTGGCCCGAATCGCCCTCCATTACGCCGGGCCACGGACCGATCTGGGTCCCCATCACACGCACTCGGTTGCCGTATTTGCCGGCCAGATACTCGTTTATCTCTTTCTCGATCTCTTTGGGATCGGGAATATTCGTATCCTGCACTTGATCATCAGGCGGGTTCATTGGCTCGACCCTTTCCGCATCAATCCGCTGGGCTGTTTTCTTCATACTTACACATATAAGCACGTTTGCCTTTGCGGTCAATCGCCCTTGAACGGCGCATCAAACAATAAGAACCGGCAAAGGCTCCCTTGATTCCGTAAAAGTCCTCATGCCGGCGGCACGGCTGTGGGACGTTGAATTAGGCAATATTCGGTGTTATGTTTTTCGCACGAAGTCCGACCGGACTCTCTTCCCAAGGGCCGGCGGCATACAAGGCGCTGACATGAATGATGGACTTCTTATGGTTTACACGGGTTCGCGCGAACAAACGGACCACGTAGTACTCGGTCAAGTTTTTCGCTCGAGTGGACGAGGGTTAAAGATCTGTGTAGTTGACTTTGGAAAACCCGGAATGGAAGGAGCCCTTAGTTCACTCCCAGGGCCGTTAAGCGACCGAGTTGAGGTCC
>JAZDOF010000303.1:0-8266 GCA_043799015.1 Pseudomonadota bacterium
TCACGAGTTCCAGCATGACGTCTTCAGTTACCGCTAGGGTTTCAAATAGTTCTCTTATCAGACCATGTCGGTCCGACCGTCCCTTGACCGAATCCACGTCTATCCGGTAGTTCTTCGCCCGCAGCCATGGAATCAGCGATTGTGGATAAACCGCCCTCTCGAACACCGGAGCAACGAAGCCAGAGATCATCACCCCACGCGTGGGGACCGCGGGGTAAGTGAAGGGGACATTAACGATCAGCGACTCTATCCCGGGCAGAGTATCCCAGAATGTGGGGACCTTGACATCTTGAAATGACGGAAGTTTTAATGATATCTCGTTTCCGTTGAGGTCCGTGAAACCGAAGATGCCGTGAGCGCCGGGGTTCCGGCCGGTGATAAACGAAGTCCAAGCCACCGCGGACACCGCGGGGAGGGCTGTTTCCATTTTAACAAAGGTGCCCCGGCGGGCTATTTCGGCCGTATTCGGCATGATCCCGGCGTCGATGAACGAGCCGAGAAGCTCGAACGGGACCCCGTCCAATCCTATTACTGCTGCGCGTTCACCGGTCATCTGCTCATTCCGCTCCGGACAATAGGTTTCGACGGCGGGTTTTGATCTCCTCCAGGAGGCTGTAGGGCAGCGGTGGACGGCCGTTTACCACGCCCAATTCTATCTCCGGCTTGTAAGCCCCGTGAAAATCCGTCCCGCCCGTCACTACCAGGTCGTGCTTTACGGCCAGTTCGCGGAAGGCCCGCGTCTGTTTCGACGTATGCTTGGGATAATAGACCTCCAATCCATGAAGCCCCTTTGGCTTGAGTTCCTTGAGGAGTCGGTCAAGACCCTCCAAACCCCTTTCCAACAGTGAATAGGGATGGGCTGCGACCGACAGCCCTCCGGCGCTGCGTATAAGCCTCAAGGCCTCGTGGGGGTCCAACTTCCTCTTTGGAACATAGGCCGGGTTGCCCTTGCCCAAGTATCGTTCAAACGCGATCTGCAATTCCGGCACGTATTTCCTACGCTGCATAACCCTGGCTATGTGAGGCCTGCCGGGAATGCCCGCTCCGGCTTCGTCGCAAACCTCTTGAAGGGTGATACGGATGTTGAGGGATTGCAGTTTTTCGATTATTCCCGCGGCCCTCTCCACGCGGGCCTTTTTTAGATAGTCCAATCTATCCAACAACGTGGGATGAGAGGTATCCACGAAGTAACCCAAAATGTGTAGAATGCCCCATGGGGCCTGGACGCTCAGTTCAACTCCCGGAACGACTTCGACTCCCAACTTCTCACCTTCACGCAGGGCTTCGGCCACGCCCGATACCGTGTCGTGATCGGTGACGGCAATGGCTTTGAGGCCCGTACGTGCCGCCAGGCCTACCACTTCGGCCGGAGATAGAGTGCCGTCGGATTGATTTGTATGGACGTGAAGGTCTATCATTCAATGCTCCTGATGCCGTTGTACAATCAAGTAGGTGATTCCGGACCGGTAGCCGGCGTGGGGATTTCCGTCCCGTGGTCCGCCCGTTGAAGGGGGAACGGTAGTTCCATCACCGTTCTCGGGGGGGTAAGGGAGGGGTCTCTTTGGGGTTCACCGGTTTGATGGTTCCTTGGTATGAAAGACTCGCACAGGTCTCGACCGGCGAATTCAAGCCTGCATATGCGGACTAACGCGGATGCGGCAGTCATCAATTCCAATTGTATTCGAACAGCTTTTCTTCGCGTTTCAGACACCGAAGATAGAAATTACGCAGCACGGCACCCGGAACCGCACCTTCCCGCAGTATGTTCAAGTCGTAACCGACCGGATCGACCACCGTGGACGGTCGTCGTCCCCCTGTCGGCCCCGTATCGAGCACCATGTCCACGGCGTCGAGAACGTCCCCGGGGATGGCCCGCACCGTATCGGGATCAGGGCCGCCGGAGAGGTTTGCGCTGGTCGCGGTGATAAATCCTCCGCCCAGGGAAGCGACCCGCCTGGCCGGACACATGGGCGGAACCCTAATGCCGATCTTACCCCCGCGGCCGGTCAATAAAAGCGGAACTTGAACGGCAGGGTCGAAAAGGATGGTCACGCTTCCCGGCCAAAACCTATCCATCAATGCTTGAAGTCTTTCGTCGGGACGGCGCACCATCGGAGGCACCACGGCGCGGGTCGCGGCTATCAATGCGGGCGGCTTATCGCTTTCTCTTCCCTTTACCCGGAAAACCCTTTTCAGGGAGTCTTCATTGAAGGGATCGGTCGCAATCGCGTAAAAAGTCTCAGTGGCTACTATGACAAGGCCACCGTCCCGTATGACCTCCGCGGCTCGATCGAGCCGCCGGTCCGATTCAGTTGCGGTAGTCACGAAGACGATCCTCTTGTTGTTATTAAATCAACGCGTTTTCAAAGAGTTGACATGGTCGAGGAAGAAACTCTTTAAAAAAAGTCCCTCCCCTCTGCAACCTCTCTTGAAAAACTCTTATGATAACCGGTCAATAACCTCTCGTCACTCATTCGACCCGGGACTGAGGCGCATCACGATTCCCGGCCGGGTGTGCCGTTCCTCTGAAATGGTAAGACTTGGTTCAGAGCCGCCGATCAACCTCTCGAGATGTTAGGCACTTCGATCGGGTTGTGACCCGTAGGTAACCATTCGGTTATGAGCGGGAAAACCCGATCTCAACGTGGCGCAGGCTTTCTAGCCTGCGGATTTTGTTGGAGCAAGCCTCGGCAGGCTGGAAAGCCTGCCCCACGAGAGTGAATGGTTACACCCGTAGGGCCTTTGCCTCCAAATCCGCCAAGCGCTTCACAAGTCTCGCGCGTTAAACCTTTGCCTGTCAATAGAGTCGCGATCGAGGGATGTATTGCCGTTTGTTCGACGGACCATCGAGACCCCCGTGTGCCGCAGCGCAACCGGAACCGATCGTTTATGCCGTGTTAAAAGGAGTGGGCGATTGTCACCTCTTTGAATACCTTTTAGTATTGCCCCAAGCGAGTACGGGTCGGCTCGGCCCCCTTGCGTACGGGGAATTCCATAACGAATCGTGCTCCGCCGTCGGGGTTTGTCTTAACTCGAATGAATCCGTTGTGGTCGGCTACGATGGTGCTCACTATGGTCAGCCCCAAACCCGTCCCTCCCGGCTTGCGCGAAAAGTACGGTTCAAATAATCTATCCTTGTCTTGGGGAGTTACACCGATGCCCGTGTCCGCAACCTCGATGGTGACCATGGCCAGCTCGGGGTCGTACCGAGTCGACACTCCCACTTGTCCCGGACCGTTTACCGCAGCCTGGGCGTTATCGAGTAGGTTTATGAGCGCCCTCTTCATCTGTTCCTTATCCAGATCGAACACCGGCACCGCGGGATCCGGATCGAATCGGAAACGTATGCGGTCGCTTCCTTGGGCATAGAACTCCACCACTTCCGATATTACGGCGTTAAGGTCGTTGGGGACGGGATTGGCCGCGGGCATTCGCGCGAACAGTGAAAATTCGTTCACCATTTTCTTCAACTGCTCCACTTGATCCACTATGGATTGCGTGCATCTGTCGAGCACTTCGCCGTCCTCGCCGACCAGCTTGAGATACTTCCGCCGTATTCTCTGAGCGTTGAGTTGAATGGGGGTAAGCGGGTTCTTGATTTCGTGAGCTATCCTTCTTGCCACATCCCGCCATGCAGCCATGCGCTGGGCCCGGATCAGGTGCGTGAGGTCCTCCAATACGAGGACCAACCCCAGATCGCGTCCTTCATCATCCTTGAGACTGTTGGCGAAACACAAGAGTGAAACGGTCCTGTCGGGAAGCGATACGTTTATGTGTCTTTCGATCGCGGGCGACCCCATGGATCGTACATCGTGAATGACCTCCGACATGGGCGTCACGGAAGCTTCCGGCAATACGTCCATCAGGTCTTTCCCCGGAATGTAGGCCTCGCTGATCCCCAACATACGCATGGCGGATTTGTTGATTGCCGTGACGACGTTATCGGGCCCGAGCGCCAGTACACCGGCCGCCACATTTTTCAACACTGTTTCCATGTATTTACGTCGGCTTTCCAGGTCCAAGTTCATAAGGAGCATATCATCGCGATAAGCGCGCAGGTCAGCCGTCATCTTATTGAATGAGCGAACCAGGACTCCCAATTCGTCATCCGCAAGCGGTTCGATATAGACGTCCAGATCACCGCCGGCAATCTTGTCGGTGCCTTCGGCAAGGTGTTGAATCGGTTCGGTAATGTCTCGAGCTATGGTGATACCGAACCATGATCCTATCACCATGACCAGCAAAGACACCATGAGCAGGACAAGAGCGTAAATGGTCTTGACCGGTCCGCGCATCCTCAACGCTTCCTGATAATCCCCGTACGCATTGGATATGACGAAGAGACGCCCTGCAAGCGAGGTGGGTATATGCCAATCCACGATGAGCGCGGCTGTAAGGTTGTCGTCCGTGCGGGACCGCACCGGCACCACGGCGCGGACGAGGTCGCCTCCTCCTTCCAGCGGCACTATTTGAGCCGTCTTGTTTCCTCGCAACCCAATGTTGACAAAACTCGGCCGCGGAAACGGCACCTCCGGCGTTGCACCTTCGGCATCGCCCACCCCCACCGGCGAACGGTCCTGAAAATAGACTTGCGCCCCGCTGATTCGCTCCGCTTTTACCCACGACCGCATGGCATCCCGCAGATCATCGCCTTTCCCCGGGCCCAGGAGATCCTTGGCGGCAACCGCTTCCGCCAGGCGCGATCCCACATTCGTAAGATTGTCCGATACCATTTGATAGTAGGCTTGAGCTACCACCAACGACGACTGAAGAGACTCTTCAACTTGGCTCTTGAACCACCTTTCGATGGTATTGTGAAGCACCCCGGCGCTCGCTATGAAGAGCACGGCGGTGGGAACCAACGTCAAAGCCATGAAGGCGACGGAAAGGCGGGCCTTGAGATGTGAGCCCAATACGCGACTGCGGCGCTCGAATACTAATTTGAATATGTTTCGTATGAGAAAGAAGAAAACAAGGATCAGCAACAGTGTCACAACAAGAAGCAATGAAAACAGCAGCAAGTGACTCCCGAACGGCACGTCCTCCGCTGTTCGAGCAATCCTTGATTCCATATAGAATATGAACCCGATGAGAAGGACGCCGAACACGACCACGGCTAGTTCTCGCCGCCGTTTCTTCTTTTCCGGCTCCATGAGGGAAGCATTGTTTGGGGTGTAGCCGGCCGATTGGGGGTAATCTCTGTTGTTCAATTCGTTTGGTCCTTGGGTTATGACGACCGCGGATACGCGGTTGAATGCCGGAAAGTCGGCAATGACTCCAGGCCCCGTAGGGTCTCAAAGTTTCAGCCGGCGTTGATCTCAGACATATGTGGGAAACGCCTGCGGTGTCAAGTACGACCAATGATCGGCCGGTCTTTCACCATGGGTTGAAAGCCAGGGGGTAACCGTTCTCCTCGGATCCCTCCCCAAAGACTCCTATTCATGCCTGCGGGGCTTACAGGCCGCGGTGGCCGGCCCGGACCACTTGTGCGCTTGACTCGAAGGGGCAGGTGTGGTTCTCTGTTTGTAGGATTGTCTCCTAAATAAGTAGGGCACTAGCGTGGCGCAAGACGAAACACGACAGTTGTCGGCGGATGAGTATGAACTCTTCAAAACAGCCTGTAAGGACGGTCATATAAGGCTTACCCCACAACGGCTGGAGGTCTTTCGCGAAGTGATCAACTCCCACGATCATCCTTCGGCCGAAGACATTTACAACCGTGTGAAGGACCGTCTCCCGTCGATTTCCCTCGATACGGTTTACAGGACCCTCTCCACCTTTGAAACCTGTGGATTGATATCGAGAATCCACTTCTCCGAGGATAGGGCACGCTTCGACCCCAATGGGGAACCCCACCACCACCTGTTCTGCGTCGAGTGCAAAGCCATTGAGGATTTTTATTGGCCTGATTTCGAGAATGCCGACCTGCCGCCCGAAACTGCCGGATGGGGACATACGGTTAGTCGTCATGTGCAAATACGGGGGAAATGTTCAAGGTGCTTCACTCACGAAAACGATTCCTGACCGGCCGATCCTCGGGACCGGCCGGCGCTCCACCGGCACAAACCGTATATGGGCCTTGATACCGGCGTTTTCAAAGGCACAACATCGGCGGGAGAGGGGATTTCCAATCGAAAGCCCCTTTCTCCCGTGCATCCTTACGGTAAGTCGGGAATCGTCTCAACGGTTCCCAAGATCCAACCCCAGCACCCGTGCGGAATTCTTCCAAAGTATGCATTCGATGGTCTCCGCGTCCAACGGCAACTGCCGGATCAGGCCCGCTTGCGCGGCAATGGACCTTATGCCCGGCCAATCGCTGCCGAAGAGGAAACGGTCCCGTAACCGTTCGATGTGAGGGAAGATGGACGGGATTTGCTTGGGCGGTATGCCGGCGATGTCGATAAGGGTGTTCTTGTGCCGTCTAAGCATCCATTCGGCTTCCGCGTACCAGAACGGTCGCCCCGCGTGACACATGACGATGGTCAAGTTCGGGAAGTCTTCCGCGATCTCGTCCAGAAGCAGCGGATTTCCGTATCGGATTCGTGAGCCCTTGAATATGGAAGTCCCGGTGTGAAACGCGACGGGGATTCCCAGGTCCTGCGCGGCTTCGTACACAGGCCACAGCCGGGGATCATCCGGAAAGAAATGCGCATAGGTGGGCAACAGCTTGATACCCTTGCAGCCGAGTTCGTTCACGGCATGGAAGAACTGGTCCTTGGGATCAGGTCCGTCGTAAAGGCATATGGACCCGAATGGAATGAGCCCGTGCGTCCGCGCGCTGAAGTCGGCCACGAACTCGTTGGTCACCACTCCGGTGGTTTTCGGGGCGTACTCGGCCAGGATCACCACCATATCCACGTTTTCGTCATCAAGGTGTTCTCGGACCTGGTTGGGGGTAATTTCTTCCACAAAATTAGTTGTATAGAATTGGTTGGTCCGCTCGAAATAAGACATGACCCAAGGGGTCCAATGGCTCCGGGTGCCTACATGAACGTGAAAGTCTATTAACGGCATACTGAAACCTTTCTTCCCAACGAGCTTTAACGGGTAACGCGATGTCTCAGGATCGCATAACCGAAGCGGCCTGGGGGGCTCCATCGCCCGTATTGGGAAACGAACCGCGGTCGATTAAATGATCCGATAGGGTATAATGAGCTTACGGCCCAATGCAAGCGCGGGAAGCCTCGTGGATAACGCCCCCGGAACCGGCGAACAACGCGGTAAAGATCGTTCCCAAACTCGAACCCCGGGCCGGGAGAAAACTCCGTAAGGGTCCTATCCCTCGTGGAGGCATTGGAAAAAAGGAGACGCGATGTATTCCGTTAAATGCCCTCAATGTCGCGGTGAGCTTGTCCAACCGACGTCACGCTGCCCCGCTTGCGGGTCAAAGATACCGTTAGGGTTGAGGTTCGCCAATCGGGGGTTCGAATGGAAGAGCCGCACCAAGCTGTGGCGCATCCCCCTCGTCCATATCGCCTGGGGCTTCGACGAACAGGGCAAGTTGCGAATAGCCAAAGGCATTATCGCGGTGGGTCAGTTTGCGGTAGGCTTGATTACGGTAGCCCAATTCGGGGTCGGAATACTCTTCGGCTTCGGACAAGTGATGTTCGGCTTGGCGGTGTTGGCGCAAATCGCGGGCGGGTTGCTCATTGCCGTGGGCCAGCTCGCCGCGGGGGTCATCACCGTTGGGCAGGTTGTCGTTGGGATCTACGGCCTTTGCCAAACCGGGTGGGCGAAATACATGTGGAGTCCTCAACGCGTGGACATGGAAGCCGTGGCCCTGTACTACACCATTATGATGCGATTGAGGGAACTCGTCGGGCTGTGACGACCGGACATCCCCCAGGAGACGAAACAAAACACCACAACACGATTTGCCGTAGACGCGACGTTTATCCCCGCTACTGTCGCTTTCCATCATCTTTGGGCACAAGTCGGCAGGGGACTAATGCTCGGGTGAGGGACCCGCGTCTTTTATCCTACGCCCATGGCGTCCAGCGGTCGAAAAACCACTTGCCGTGCGAGGTCCCTCCGTCGGTAATATCGCTTCCTTGAGAACGCGATCGTCTTTAGTGTCACGCGTTGAGAATTGCGGGAACCCTGAACGGTTGAGTGAATCGAAACAAACATCTGTAGGGGCGGGGTTTATCCCCGCCCGTTCCCTGGATGCCGACGGCGGGCGGGGATAAACCCCGCCCCTACGCTACCTTGGTTCCGCCGGGCCGGCTTTGCCGCATAATTCAAGGAGCGTCACTATAGTACGATT
>JAZDOF010000310.1:0-2466 GCA_043799015.1 Pseudomonadota bacterium
AGACCTATGGCGGGAGTGGGCCAACATCAAAGGCAGGAAAGGGGGCGCCTTCTGTTCCTATAAATCGGTCAACCTCAATCTCCTCAACGCTTCGCACACCGATCTTGTCGCCATTTCTTCACCCCCCACCGCCCCCGGAACCCCCAGATTTCCAAAGCACTTTTGCGTTACCGTCCTCGGGCCGTCTCAGGTTTGCCTCCAGTGGACCACCCCGGCCGATCTCCAAACCTACGTAACCGGCCATTTCCGCATCAATTCCTGGTTCTGCCACGATCACCCCTGCTATGGGGACTGCCTCACCGTCGGCTATAGAAAGTCCCCTCGCTTCATCAAAACCGTACGCGCAGACGCCCAGGCCATCCAGCACGTTCACGCCTGGCCCGCCGGCACAAAGCTCTACTACTGGCTCAACAGTATCGACAAGTCCGGCCGCAAGTCACCAATTACGCACACCATTCAGGTCACCACTCCGGTGTAATTATGCCCGACACCACGGATGCACTTCTCTGTTCAGACTGTGCATCCTTCCCACAGAACCCAAACACCATTCCCGCATGGGACGCCCTTTGGGCAAAGACCGGCTTCAAGTCCCCAGAGCAGCCGCCCGTCGACGAACGCAAGAAGGCCGTGGCTTCGTTCGTTCCGTGCGGGTCCTCCGTCCTCGACGTCGCTTGCGGCGCCGGGCAAATTTCCGGGTTCCTTCACGACTCCGTCAAATACATCGGACTCGACTTTTCCCGTCAAACCTTCAGGCTCAATCCGGGCAATCGCATTCAGGCAGACGTCCGGGAACTCCCAATCAAAGACAAATCCGTGCCTGTCGTCATCGCCATGGAGATCATCGAGCACTTAACCGACCCCTATACTTTCATCAGGGACCTGGTGCGCATCGCGCGCAACCTGGTCATCCTAACCGTCCCGGATAACCGCCAGGGCCCGGAAGACGAGCCCTTTCATCTCACGAAGTATGACCGGTTCTCACTTTATCAGCTAATCCACGACTCCGTTTTTCCGTCACCGGTCTCCGGTCTCAAGTCAAGCGGGACCCCACGCATTCTTATTTCTAAAACGGAGCTTAACCTCATAGGAAGGATCGAACTATGATTAACTTAGAAGAAGTTGGCAAAGGGCACCCTGCCGAGTGCATGTATCTCCAGCAGTTGTATGAGCTGGTAATCGAGGTCAACGCTCAGCTAGTCCTTGAAATCGGGTCCGGGAAGTTCACCTTCTCCCGCGCCATCCTCAAAGGCCTCGAGGAAACCGGCGGGCACCTGCACACATGCGATCCCATCATCGTTCCCACCTACACCCACGACCGCATGACCTTCTACCCCGTCACCTCCGACGAGCTCGCTCAATCCTGGGACGGGGACATAGACTTCCTGATGATCGACGGCGATCACTCCGCGCCACAGGTCACAAAGGACTACTACAATTTCAAGCGCTTCGTCCGCGCCGGTGGGCTCATCGCCCTGCACGACATCAACGTCCCTCATGCCGCAGGTGTAAAAAAACTATGGTCACACATCAAGAAATCCACGCCGGTCCGTCTCGAAATCACGTCATGGCCGGGCTTCGGGGTGATACACGTGTAGTCGTCATCTGCCTCTCCGACGAAGACGACCAGGCCGCCGAATTGGTGAAAGCAGCCGCCCCCATTCCCGTGATCTTCTACGACGGCAAGCCCAAGCCCTGTGTTCCGATCGTTCAGACCTATGCCCAGGCCCTCGGGGAAATAGACGCGGATTTTTTTATCTTCGCTCACCAGGACGTCCGGGGCAATATCCCCGCCTGGGTTAAGAACGGCCTCGACGTCATGGGGCAGCACGACTTTCTCGGCGTCATCGGCTGGGATAAACACGGCAAACAGTTCTGGGGCAACACCACTCAGACCACTGTCATAGATAAATGCGACGAATGTTGCTTTGCGTTCTACAAAGACAGCGGGCTGTCTTTCGACCCAAAACTTCACTGGACTAACTACTCTCACGATTTGTGCTATCGCACCACTTGTGCCGGGCATCGCGCTCTCTGCGTCCCTAACAACATCGGGCACGCTCAACACCGGCACGGCCCGTGGTTTGTCAAACAGGGCTTTTATCACAAAGACCAGGCCTACGTTCGCGCTAAGTGGGCCGGCAAATTATCCAGAATGCGCTAAATCCCGCGTCGCTTTATACGGCGCCCGCGAGGCCTCCGGCAGCTCCGCCGGCGCGACCGCACCGCTCCACCTAAATCAAGAAAGGGCAATGCAATGGACCAATGGACGCAATTCATCTCCTCTGTTGGCTTCCCAATCTTTGTGTCGGTTTTCCTTCTCGTCCGAATCGAACCGACTCTGAAGCGCATAACTGAAGTTATGACAAAAATCCTACAACACATGGAGGATCAAAAATAATGTTACTCAAATTAGGTGTCTCAGTCGCCCGCCTCATCCGCCAGTGCCGGCGCGCACTCTCCCTCATC
>JAZDOF010000322.1:0-8978 GCA_043799015.1 Pseudomonadota bacterium
CCACGAGGCCGTTGTAGATGAAGGCCGTAACCGTGTGAATGCTCACCGCCCAGGGGATGGAGAGGAGTATGAAGGGTACTATGAACTTCATGTTGGGTTCTTGAGCTCGGTATGCATACCACAGAAGGTAACCGGGAATGAATATGTTGAGGAGCAGGTAGCCGTTGAGAACCACGATGTCCCATCCAAGGAGAGACGAAGGCAGGTTCAGTATCCCCAATCCGGGAATAAGGTGCCATATGCGGTCAGGTCGCCCCAAGTCCGCTGTGACCGACAGCATACACATGATCAGCACGCTTACGGCAAGAGCTTCCGCCACTATCACCACGTCTTTGATCGGCCCGAAGTCGTAGAGATACGCAGGAATGATCAACAATACCGCCGCGGCGGCAACCCCCACCATAAAAGTGAAATTGCCTATGTAGAGCCCCCATGACACGTAGCTCGTCATTCCGGTCACGATGAGCCCCGTTTGGAGTTGCTTGGCATATGCGGTAATGCCGGCTCCGATAAGAATCAAGAGAAACAGGACCCAGACGTAGTACACGGGCGGTCCGATCACCAACCGTTTCACGACTCCCGTTATGAAACCGGATCTCTCCATGGCATGCCTCTCATTTCAGGTCGCCCGTCGCCTTCCCTCACGGGAAGTGTCGTTTCCTCTCGGAAGCCCGCGGGCCTGCCTTATTTCGGTCTCGCGTATCACATCAGATCGAGAAGAAATAGTAGAACTTCGGTTGCGTGTTCAGTTCCTCCTTGAGACGAAACACGCGCTTGGTCTTCAGAATGCGACTGATTTCGCTCTCAGGGTCCAATAGGTTACCGAACTTCCTTGCACCTACGGGACATACCTCCACGCATTTTGGGTATTGCCCCAATCGCACCCGCTGGATGCAGAACGTACACTTTTCCACCACGTTTCTCATTCGGGGCCGGTTGCCCAAGTAATGGGTCTTTGTGTTGACTTGGTCCGCAGGTATCACCGGGTCGGACCAGTTGAACCATCGTCCCATATAAGGACACGCGGCCATGCAATAACGGCAGGCGATGCACCAGTTGTAGTCCACCACTACGATGCCGTCCGGTTCCGTCCATGTCGCCCTAACCGGGCAAACCTTGGTACAGGGGGCATTGGCGCAGTGTTGGCATTGAACGGGCATGTAGTAATACCCTTCTTCCGGGACCTTCTCGGGATCGTAATAGATGGTCGCGTGCTCGAAGTCCATTTCGCCGTTCTTGTGACGAAGCACTCTGATGTATTGCATCTGCGGATCGCGGGTTTGGTTGTTTTCCTCGACGCAGGCGTACACGCAGCGGCGGCACCCGATACAACGTTGAATGTCGAGTGCGTACCCGAAGAGAGTTCCGTCGATAGGACCTTCCGCCCCCACGACGAAGTCCTTGCCGTACTTGGATTTGTATTCGGCCTTGAGACGCTCGAGGGTCCGCTCGATCTCCTCCTTGGTCATCTTCTTGAAATGTTGCTGTGCAAATTCCTGCCAAGAACAGGCACTGACCGCCATCAATCCCATCATGCCCGCAATACCGGCAAGGAAAGAGCGTCTGCCGGGAAGGTTTCCGCCGTTATCCCATCCGGAATCGTCCGTCGTCGGCTTAGCGGGAGTAGCAGCAGCAGCGCCTTCGGCGTGAACATTCTTTTCGGGGATGTCATGTTCACCTTGTTTCATGGCTCTCTACCTTCCGTGTTTTTCCGTGACCTTTGGAGCATGAGGCTTGTTTGGAGGAGGCAGAGGCTCCAGGGACTTGAATTTCGGCGAGTGCGGGTTGTGGCACTGAGTGCATAGGTAATACTCCTTCTTCCCGTCCCAGGATCCCGTACGCCGGCCGTGGATGCCGTAACGCCAGTCCCGGTATTTGGTGCCGTGGCACTTTCCGCACAGCCTGAACGATTTGTCGAAAGGGATGGGAGTGCCGTCGCTCAAAGGTAACAGGAAATCCCGTTCGACCGGATGGTGACAGTCGAGACACCAAACACGCACGCCACCGTGATTGAGAGAAATGGTAGTGTGGACCGGAAGGTCCTCACGTCTCCTGAAGTTTACCGGAAAATCTTTTTCAGGACCGTGACACGCGCGACACGGAGTTATGGTCGGCGGTAGAGGCGTGAACGGCACAGGGGTTTCCCGGTCCATCGACGGTGCCGCCGTTTCCGGGTCCTCGGCGAGTTCCTTGTAAGTGGGCACGTATTGAGTCTGGGCGAAGGAGTCCCCGAGTCGACCGGCGACCCCTAAGAAGATCGCCGATATGAGGACTAGGAAAGCGACTCCACGAATAACTACGTTTGCTCTCATGACTCGCCCTTGTTTCTACATATGTGGAATGAGCGGTAGGGGAGAGGGCTCAACCTCACCCTACCACCCGGAAGATGCGGGGGGAGTGACCCGACGGAAGTCCGAGGCTCCGATATTCCGATATTTAGGGATCTTGTCTCTATGAAGGCTCCTCAAACTCGCCCCCTCTTCAAATAAGAGAGGGAGCGGTTGTTCGGACCCTCGGCAATCGGAATAACGGGTCCCCTAATCCCGACCGAGCCCGTTCCTCGAACGACCCTACTTAACTTCCTTGCCGCCGTAGCGCTGTTGGTAATACCGGTTCTGCCGTTCGATCTCTTCTTTGCTCATCCCGTCCTTATACCATTTGTGCCTGGGGTCGCTGAACACGAATTCCTTGAGAATGGGCTCGGCCGCCGACTTCCCTCCCATGATCTTCTCGACCTCGGGGATGAATTTCTCATAGAAATGCTTCGACACCTCATAAAGACCGTGCCACCAGGTATAGTCCGGTCCCATCATGGCGGCGCCGTGACGCCCACGACGGCCCTCATGATGCCAGAGTTCATAGAATATCCAGTCGAGAGGTTCATCAAAGTCGGCCTTGGTAAGCCTACCGTTTTCCATCAGTTTGTTTCTGACGTTGTTTGCGGGCACTGCGAATTTGGTGTTGTACAGGTCCACGAAGGAGTCAAACTGACCGTAAAATCCATCGACCATGGGTTCTCCGTGGCACTGGCGGCATACGTCTTTCATTCGGCCGCGACGGTCCTCCCACTGGGAGAGTTTCTTGGAAATAACGGGGCGGAGGGTCCAGGAAATTCGCTGTCCCACATCGTGGTTGGATTTCTGGTTGGGAGTTGCACTGATATGACAGGAGGCACAGGTCGGGGCATCGACATAATCCACTCCCACGATCCATTCGCGGTTGTCCACGTTCAACTGATCACGAAAAGCCTGATACAGGATGCCGTGTTTCGATTCGGTGTAAACCTCGATCTGGGGATGATCCGGACCCAGATGGCACTTGCCGCACGCATCGGGTCGTCTCGCCTGGCCCACGGAGAACCTGTGCCGGGTATGACAGGCCGAGCAGCTCCCCTTGCTTCCGTCGGGGTTCATTCGTCCTATTCCCGTGTTCGGCCAAGTGTCCGGGTCCAGCTTGCCGTTGGCCAGTACCTTGACGTTGGAGCCGTGGCACTGCCGGCATCCATTGGCTTCGGCCGCGGGTCCGCCGACCACGGTGCCCAAATAGTTGTCCAACGTATTTAGGATGTCGGCGCCCTTGGCGTGGTGCGAAGGCTGTTGCTGGTCGAATTGCTCCTTGTGGCAGCGTGAGCAGTCCTTGGGGCTGACTATGGTCGCGATCCAAAAGCCGCGATGATCGAAGCCGTCAGAATCGCCGGGCTGTTTGTCGGTTTTCTTCTCAGCCTTGTGACAATCATAGCAGTTGACCCCTGCCTGCCCCATTTTGCCCGACCGCCACATCCTGAACAGGCCCGGCGTCTTGAGTTCGTGGCATTTGATGCAAACCTGGCCCTCGGGCGACCCGTAAAGCTTGGGGTCCACCTTCACCGCCGCATGGGCGAAGGCGATGCAGAGAAAGATCGCCGGCGCCGACAGGATGAGAGCTCTTCTCATGGCATACACTCCTGTAACCTTTATGGTGCCTTATTAAGACATTAGACTTCAGATTACCGGTCCGGATGAGCCGGAATATGCCGGACTCCGGAGGGGATCGGCCCATCGATCCTACGGGCAGCGGGCCTTGGTTGAACGCCCGGCTTCCCCCAAACCGAGAACGATTCATCAGGGTGCCAGTATTCCACTCCCCTGTGTAAAAGTGCTGTAAAAAGCTGTAAAGAACGTGTAAAATTTCAGCACGGCTAAGAGGGGTGTACCGCCGTGCTCACCGTCTACTCAAACAGGATGCCGCGAGACCGCCGGCTTCCGTAACGGGACCGGGCGTCGGCCCTTCCGCCTCCGGGATGCCGTCAGCCCTGAACGCCTCACAGGATCTTAGATATGATTCCCCGCGGAACCATCGCACTGGCCCGACGGATTTCCATCAAGTACCTTGCGGCCGTTACGATCACCATCTCGGTAATCTTTTTGGCCGTATTCCTGTGGGTGTCCCGGCAACAGGAACAACACATCATGGAACAGGTCCAAAAGCAGGCCGTGGCGGTTTACACGCAAATCGCTCTAACCCGTGAATGGGTTGCCGAACATGGGACGATCCTGGTTGAGAAGAAAGCTGGGGTGGATTCCAACCCATACCTGACCGACCCTGACGTCAGGACCGCCGATGGTAGGGTATACACGAGAATCAGTCCTTCCATGTTGACCACCCAGCTTTCCGACAGAGCGGCCGCCGGCGGCAACTATTTCTTTCGGCTTTCCGGACCCAATTACCTCAATCCTCGAAATGCCCCGGACGACACCGACCGACATGCATTGGAGGAATTCAGAAAAGGCGCGGTCGGGGGGATATTCAGGGTGGAGACGTTTGAAGGCGGGTCGGTTCTGCGATACATTGCCCCCGTGCATATGAACGAGAGCTGTATGGCTTGCCACGGAAGCCGTCCGGGGTACACGGAAGGCGAGTCGGCCGGGTGCCTCAGCGTTTTTGTTCCTTTGGACGACGCCCTTGCGGCCATCGGACACAACAAGACGATTCTCCTTGTCGGGATGGCGCTCTTTGCCGGTTCATCCGTATTGGTCCTGTTCGTGTCCACCAGCGCACTCATATTCCGGCCGATCAAGAACATCCGCACATCGATAGGTGAAATCTATACCAAAGCCCGTAACTCCTCCCGTCCCTGCGCAGGGGCCGGGGAGGGCGACGAGCTTGGAGAGATAAGGGAGTACTGCTATTTCCTCGACGAACAACTGAGGAATCAACATGCGGAGCTCGAACGCAACATTGGGGAAGCCACTCGAGACCTCTCGGAGGCAAACAGGCGACTCGAAACTCTTAACCGGGAACTGACCGCCCTTAACGCAGCAAAGTCCGATTTCTTTTCCGATATATCCCACGAGCTCAGGACTCCGCTTACCAACATCAAAGGAGCGGCCGACATTCTCGCCAGAATAGGGCTTGAGGACAAAAACGGAAACTATGTGGACATAATACGAAGAAATGCGGACTACCTGATTAAGATAGTGGTTGATTTCCTGGACTATTCTCGGATCGAGGCGGGCCAACCAAACTTGAGGTTGGAAAAGGCATCGTTGAAGGAGATCGCTGAGGAAGCCGTCCTGGCCCATCAGGCCCAGGCGGACGCAAGAAGCCTGGGTTTGGTGCTGAAAGCCGACGAAGACGCGTGCGCCGTCTTTGATAAGCAAAGAATCTTCCAGGTGATTACCAACCTTATTTCCAATGCGCTGAAATTTTCGCCGGAACACGGGGAAGTGGCGGTGGAAGTGACCGCGGCAAACGGCACGGCCGGCGTGTGCGTATCGGACAATGGGCCCGGCATAGACCCACTCTATCATCAGGCGGTTTTTCAGAAGTTCTATCAAGCTCCCGGTCCGGCCGGGGCCCGATTGCACAAGGGGTCCTCCGGCATCGGTCTTGCCATCTGCAAGGGCATCGTCGAGGCGCATGGGGGGCGCATATGGGTAGAGACCGCACCGGGTCAAGGGAGCAAATTCCGTTTCAGTCTGCCCATCCAGGAGTGCTGATGAATTCCGGCATACTGCTGATTGACGATGACCCCGATATTCTGACCATTCTTAAAGATAACCTGGAGTTGGACGGATACTCGGTGTACACCGCATCGACGGGCAGAGAGGGTATCGGGCTTTTTGAAACGGTGAATCCCCGACTCATCATCCTCGATCTCTCCCTCCCGGACATAGATGGAATACAGGTGTGCCGGAGAGTCAGGGAGAAGTGCGACGTGCCCATAATAATGCTCACGGCACGGGACCAGGTGCCCGACAAGGTGCTGGGCTTGGAGTCCGGGGCCGACGACTATATCGTAAAACCCTTTGATTATTTGGAACTGGCTGCCCGCGTACGAGCTTGTCTCCGTAGGTCCGCCGCATCACTCGACCCTGCCGACATCATTCAGGTAGGACCCATTCGAATGGAACCCTCGACCGCCGGAGTATGGAAAGACGGGGAAAAGATACGCCTAACGCGACGTCAGTATCTACTTCTGCTGGTTTTGGCGAAGAATGCGGGACGCGCTCTAACGAGGCGGGCCATAAGGAAGGAGCTATGGCCGGAAGGGGACGTTTCAAGCGACACTCGGGCCATAGATGTTCATATTCAGCACCTTCGGGCCCTGTTGGAAGACAATCCCTCGGAACCCACACACATTGTCACGGTACCTCAGGTGGGGTACATGATGACGGTCTAATGCGAAATCGGCCGCCCGATTACTCGGGCCGAATTCTTGCTCCGGCAAACGTCGGATGATAGGGGAGAACAAACCATGTCGCAGTTGATAGATTTCATGACCGATGACGGACTGGCCATCGGGTTTGAATTGTCTGAAACCGCTCATCGAAGCGTAGTCAAGGAAAGCGCGGCCATCGGGCCGAGGGACATCAGCGCGATTGTGGAACCGGTGCCGCCTTCAAACCATGTGACACGAAAGTTGGAGGCCGCACTCGAGTCCTTGAAGCCCCTGGCCGGCACAATCATCAGTACCCTAAGCAAGCTTGCGGTGCCCCCTGATCAGGCGGAAGTCGAATTTGCCTTCGGCATGAAGGCCGAAGGAGGAATATTCGTCGCCAAGGGCACCACCGAAGGCAACTTCAAGGTGAAGCTGACGTGGAAGCGGGAGACGGGAAAGTAGAGCGGGAACAGAACCTGTCGGTTTGACCCGACATATCCGGCCATAAATGTTCGTTGGGACTCCCAAGCCGTCAGAGATGACCGAGGCATTCTTATTTCTATCATGTCTCAATTACTCACGAAACGGCTTGCATTCCTCGCAGATTTGGTCGGCTTCAGGCGCGTGCCGCAACAGCCTACAGGCAATCTCCATCATGCACCGATATGAGCCGGGATATAGCCGCACTCTGCCGTTAAGGCTAGAGGCGATAATCCATTTGCTATCCCGATCCGGCGAGAACATAGCGTGCGAGAGCGTGTCGTACACCTCTTCTCTTAAGGCATCTTTGAAACCGGAAGAGGGCTCATAGACGGCAAGCGGCTTGCCCTCACGGACATCCCACATTCGGGCTGTGCCGTCATTACTGACTGAAACTACGCGAGAGTCGTCGCTGGAAAAGCGTGCCGATCTCACGAAGTCTGAATGGCCGACAAGCGTGTGGATACTCGGTCCCCCCGAGGAAGCATTCCAAATGCGCACTGTCCGATCATGGCCGGCGGTAGCTATAAATTCTCCCTTGTCAGGAGAATATCGGGCATCGGTGACCCCGCCGGTATGGCCCTGTAGGTAGGTGCGATGCTGTCCTGATCTTATATCCAGGACAACCACCGGGACTTTCGCAGCACTTCCTTCAAACCCCACTACCATCAGATCATCCCTTGTGGACAAATCATTACAATTCATTCGTACAAGGATATTTTCCGTAGGCACCGCCTTACGTAATTTAATCTGTCTCGTCAGGTTATGACTTCGTATGTCCCATATCATGACGGATTCACCCCCACCAGGGTAGGACTGGGTAGCTAGCAGTGTGTCATCACGCGAGAAGCGAGCCGGTCGCGAACAAAAAGTTCTTTCGGTGGCCGGGAGCCCACTCAAACGTTTGGCTCCCAGATCATACAACCGCGTCTGGCCGGCCCAATTGATCGCGAGAAGGGGTTTCACCTTTGAGTGAGAGAAGCTCAGATTGACTTGGCTGCTCCATCTGTCCAGTCGTTCCAGCTCGATGTCATTCCCTATGGGATCGAAGGTCTCGGCATCTCGCACTGTCAGGCACCCGTTGGATTTCATGATCGCCATATGCTTGCCGCATGGCGAAAACGCCCATGGCATATCGGCGTATTCCGGAACACTGACGGGCAGAACCCTTTGAAGGCTCGGCTCAAATGGCGCATCCTGTTGTGTGGGCGTGGGAACCGACCACACATTCAACTGGTGTCCAGGGTCCGCTGTGATGAATCGACGACCATCCGGTGAAAACAAGGGCAGTATGGACAACGGCTTGTCCAAGGAAATAGACGCAACTTCCTGGCCGTTGTATCCCAGATTCCAGATCCTGGCTTCACGCTGGTAGCAAACATCGCCCTTACCACCCATCGTCAGAAGCTGAGAACCATCCGCTGAAAATTGTGCCCATTTCACGGGCTCAGTGTGCCCGTGCATCACCCCCAGCAAGCTTCCAGTCGCGCTGTCCCAAACAATCACGGTATTATTGCTGCCTCCCGTCGCGAAGCGGCTGCCATCCGGGGAAAACACCGCAAGAAGGTTAAGCTTGTCGAAATCCGTTGGCAGCCGTCTGATTTCCTTGCCCGTCTCCCCGTCAACCAGCTTCGCATCCCCTAAGCACCTGTTCGCGACGATTAGAGCTCTCAGCAAGACCATATCTTCATGCAGCCCGCGCTTATCTTCATAGAACCACAGACCAGCCCCAGGGATACACCAACTGCTCATTAGGCCGGGAAGTGCGCCCCGATCGTAACCGGATAGTCGCCTGATCAGGTCGCCGGCCCTGCCGTTTCTAATGAGCCGCAGAAAGTTCTCCGGGCAGGATCTGATT
>JAZDOF010000342.1:0-3858 GCA_043799015.1 Pseudomonadota bacterium
GTGGGCATTCCCGAAGAACTGTTCTTGTACCAGAGCGGCCTGCATCAATACTTTCGCGGCCTGCTCGTTCATCCTTCGGTCTTTGTAAGAATCCACCATGACGAAGTAAATTACCGCCAGGCACGTGATGGTGAGCACCGCAGAAGCCATTTCCACGATCGTGAAACCGGATTGGGTCCGAAGTCTGTTCATGGTATGCAAGACCCCTCGCCGCACCCGCCGTACCGTTGCCGAAGCCTACGGAGCCTGATGTGCAGTCTCTGCGGTCAATTCAGGCGCTGGTCCGATGAGACCGCAGCTCGTGCAATGGGCGGCCGGGCCGTGGCGGAAAGTAGGTTGAGGCCGAATCCGGCCGAGGAACGAAAAACGGCATGTCGGCTCGGAAGGTTTCCTAGACCAGCCTTGGCTCGATGTCAAGCTAGATTTGAGCGTGGATTCAAATGGTTAAGGTACCATAAAAAGCGGTAACTGCGGGACCCGTCATAAATACCGACGCTTGTAGTTCTTTCCAATTAATAATTAGGTCACCGCCGAGAAGGGCTACTTCACACTCGTCCTCAACCAGTCCCTTCAGCTTTGCCGCTACGGCTGAAGCACAAGCACCCGTGCCGCAGGCGAAGGTTTCCCCGCAGCCCCTTTCCCACACCCGCATGACAATGCGTTTTCGGCTCAGCACACGGACGAATTCCACATTGGTCTTCGCAGGGAACAAGGGGTGAATTTCAAGCGCGGGCCCGAACAGCCGAGGGTAGTCCTCCACTTCTTCGCCGTCGACAAATATTACGCAATGTGGGTTTCCCATCGAGACGAAGGATGCCTTGAACGAGCGATCGCCGGTCTCGATCGGGCAGTCCAAAATGGGGGCGCCGGTGGGCTCAAGCCGTACGGGGACCTTGTCGGGGTCGAATATCGGCGGCCCCATGTCCACGCGTACCTTTGCAGTACCGCCGGGCGACCAATCGGACACTTCCACGGCCCTAACACCCGCGCGGGTTTCCACCAAGAAAGAACTTTGGTCCGTCAAACCCTGATCACGGACGTACTTCGCCAGACATCGTATGCCGTTCCCGCACATTTCGGCAAGCGAGCCGTCGGAATTCCTGTAGTCCATGAAAAAGGCCGCTTTTTCGGATTTTCTTACTACGATGACGCCGTCGGCGCCGACCCCTTCTCGACGATTGCAGATCCGAGCTACCAGAGAGGAAGGGAGATCATCAGGCGAATTGTCGTCACGCCACACTACAAAATCGTTTAACGTACCGTGCATTTTAGAGAATTTGATTTCCATGTCCAATACATTAGTCCATTAATGACGATACCGCAACTCCAATCCGGGTTACCGACCACGGCCGGATAAGGCCCTTGACAACCATTGACTTACGAGGGGGAAATTCCAATCTCAACGTGGCGCAGGCTTTCCAGCCTGCGAATTTTCTTAGTGCGATCTCGGCAGGCCGGCAAGCATGCCCCACAAGTGTGAATGGTTACAGGCCCTTGCTCCACGGCACAAATGCGGCACATAGCCGCCGTAGTTGCCCGACAGTGCACTTGGCCTTTCGCAGACACGTCGGTATTGGTAGCCAATCCGGGGCCGGAGTTGCTATAATCCGAGGCGGTATGAGAAACCGGCAATGAAGTATATTCTCCTCACAATACTTGCGGTAGGGACCTGGATGGCGCTGCGGGATACGGTAAGGCGGCTGGTCGAACAATATGTTCTTGACGACCGGGGCCGGGAACGGACGGCGAAGATCAAGAAAGCGCTTCGGGTCGTTGGTCGTAAGCTCCACGCAGCGTTCGGCGTGATCGCGATTATTATCATAATTTTACTGGCGGCTCGCCTCCTTACGGCATGGTATCGCATCAGGTGACGCCGAGGAGTTTGCTCCCGCTGATTGAGACGCGAAAACAATGGCGCTATGATGGTTTTTTTTTCATCCCGACACCCGGAGACCTTGATGACCGCCCATGATTCATTTACGTTCGGAAAAAACTGGAAGCATTTTCTTGGTTTATTGGACGACGAGAGTACGGCCCGCGCGGTCGAGTCCCTAACGGAATTCATGGGGATCGATAATCTTCACGGACGCAGCTTTGTGGATATCGGGTGCGGAAGTGGGTTGTTTTCCTATGCCGCCTGGAAGCTCGGGGCCTCCAAGGTTGTAAGCTTCGATATAGACCCTGATAGTGAGGCATGTGCGAAATTCTTGAGAAAACAGTCGGGGAATCCGCCGAACTGGGAGGTATTCGGGGGCTCCATACTCGATCCCGGTCTGGTCGAACGATTGGGCTCGTTCGACATCGTCTATTCCTGGGGGGTGCTCCATCACACCGGGAGGATGTGGGATGCGCTACGAGCATCCGCGACTTTGGTCAAGCCCGGAGGGTACTTGTACATAGCGCTTTATAACAAGCTTCTCAGTCGAAGCGGCGGGGCCTCGTGGATACACCGATTCTGGACCAAGATAAAGCTCGCGTACAACGCCCATCCTCGACTTGGGACTTTTGTGCTCGAACCTCTCGCCATGTCGGCTTACATGGCCATGGTCATCGCGAGAGGGGAAAACCCGGTGTCTCACTTAAGGTCGTACAAGTCCCACCGGGGTATGAGTTGGCGCACGGACGCGGTGGATTGGCTCGGCGGCTACCCGTACGAATACGCCACCGTAGAAGAGGTATTCAAATTCGTAACCGACCTGCCCCAAAGTTTTGAGCTGCGTAATATCAAGGTTACGAGCGGAAGAGGATTGAACTGGTACTTGTTTCAGCGCGAGGGATAGAGGGTTCCCGCTTGCGACCCGAACCAGCGGATAATCAAGATGAGTGAAGCCTAACCGGAAGTTGAATCTCCGGCAAGGAGACCACCCCACGACCGTACTCCGAGGATGGCCTTTTTTCCGGTAGGGCCGGCAGCTTGCCGGTCCTCACCGTTCTTATCTCCCCCGATCTCGTTACGCCGGCTGCTCGCACTCCGCCACCAGGGGCTTGCCGTTCACGCCGGGACGCCCTATGAGCCCGAGGAAATCTTTGATCAGGCCCGCGACAATGGCGTCCGCTTCGGCGTCCGAAGCGTTTTCCACCCGTATCTGCCCGCCCGCCATTTCTTTATGCCCTCCTGCCGACCCTGCTTTACCGACCAATTTGAGGAGCACGGTCCCAGCCATTAATTTCCGTGATGAGGACCTGAGTGAAAGCACCAGGGAACTGCCGTATCTGCCGATGCACAATGACCAACAGATCCCGGAGATGCGGAGAAGTACGTCCGCCAATTCGGGAATGATGGCCTCGGCACTTACTTCGTGCAGATAGCTCACCGCGACGTCCCGATAGAGCTTCGTATTGGACAATCCGCGGTGATAATCAGCGAAATAGGTTTGGGGAAGGCAGGGGTTCTCGATCCACCCTATAACCCGTGGGTTCGTGTACGGAGACAAGAAGTTGAACGCGCAGAAATCCGGCTTGGAAGCTCCCCTCAAGAGTGAGTGGGTATCCGTCTTAATGCCGTACAGAAGCGCGTTTGCCACCTGCTTTGTGGGCGTTAAGCCCGCGGCCGCGATGTACTCCGACACAATGGTGGATGTCGCGCCGTAGAGGGGTCTGATGTCATGGAAGGGCGACTTGAAGGACATCTTCCGGGCCGGGTGGTGGTCTATCACTATTAGCGGCGGATCGTGCCGGGGCGTGATCAGGTTGTTTCCCGTACCGGGTTGGGCATCGACAAGAGCGATGCCGTAATAATTGGAGGGATTTAAGCGTGTAAGGCGTTTCATGGTGATCCGTAAGCGGTGGATCATGGCCTGGTTCTCCGCACGAGTTACCAAACCGCCGTACCCGATCACCGAGCGTACGCCGAATGCC
>JAZDOF010000348.1:0-3317 GCA_043799015.1 Pseudomonadota bacterium
GGTGCGTGAGTAAACGTTCACCGCGACGGCTCGCTGAACCAGGAAAATCAAACCACAAAGGCACCAAGACACGAAGAAAAGTTTGAAATCATTCATAAATGCCGATTGATCCGTCAATCGTGTCCCCCTGTCGGTGAAAGCCCCCGCCTAGCCCGAAGAGGCGTGAAAAGTGTTACACCTTGATTTCTTTGAGCCTTTGTGTCTTCGTGGTTTATTCTTCACCCGTCGTGGTGAACGATTACGAGCGGGAAAAGCCGCCGGAGTGTTCCATGGATGCGGGATTTCATTGTAGGGCGGCCTGCGGCTGCCCTTTTCCCGGAAGCTGTCGTGTATAGCATGCAAACCGGTTCAGTCGGTGGAGAAGCGACTATAACCCTGCGTACCGGATACACTACCGGAACAAGCGCCGCCGCCGCCGCCAAGGCCGCTGCGATGGCGTTATGGGGCTTCCCTGAGCCCCAGTGCGTGGAAGTGACCCTACCCGGGGGCGACCGCGTAACCTTGCCCGTGGCCTTCACGGATCGCAGCCCGGATCGTGCCGTGGCCGGGGTGAAGAAAGACGGAGGCGACGACCCCGACGTTACTCACGGCTCCCTAGTAATGGCCTTGGTCAAGCGGACCATTGGGGTCGACGTGGTTAGTCTCGGCGGAGAAGGCATAGGGATAGTCACCAGGCCGGGCCTTTCCGTACCGATAGGTGAACCGGCCATTAACCCCACCCCTCGCCGCATGATACGCGAGGCCGTTCGCGAGGTAACCGACGAAGGATTGGAGGTGACCATTTCCATACCCGGCGGCGAAGAGCTTGCCAATAAAACCTTCAACCCTCGCCTCGGCATACGGGGAGGACTCTCAGTTCTTGGGACATCAGGGATTGTCAGGCCTTTTAGTTGTTCAGCTCTCCGTGACTCCGTGAAGTGCGCCCTTAACGTGGCCAAGGCCTGTGAGGTGAAAACCCCCGTCATGGTGCCCGGGCGAATAGGGGAAAGAGCTGCTCACCGGCATTTTCAAGTCCTTGACGAGCAACTTATCGAGGTCGGCAACGAGTGGGGTTTTGCCCTCGACGAATCACGGGATTGCGGATTCCGCCGAATAATGGTTTTGGGACATCCGGGCAAACTGGCAAAGCTGGCCGGAGGGAGATGGGACACCCATTCATCGAGGTCTGAAAGCGCCCTGCCCATGGTCAAGGCTGCGGCAGCGGAGGTATCGGTACTGTCGGCGGACGCCGGTGAGACCGTTGAAGGCCTATTCGCCGCATTGGCCCCTCCTGAATCGGCGCTATTGGGCGCGACGGTTTCGGCACGCATCGCGGACGCGGTGGCGGATCGCATCTGTGGACGACAGGAGATTGCCGTAGTGCTCGTAAACATGGAAGGCTCAATTTTGGGTTCACATGGAGACCTGACGCCGTGGCTCGTGAAATAACCATAGTCGGGTGCGGACCGGGCAGCCCGGACTACCTTACCCCGGCCGCGGTCGAGGCTGTCGAACGAGCCGAGGTGTTGGTCGGGGCAAAACGATTACTGGAGCTGTTCCCCGCGTCGGCTGCCGAGCGAATCTTCGTGGGCGCGGACGTTGATGGCGTCCTAACGTCGATTGATGAGAAGGCGCGTGGAAAGCCGGTAGCCGTTCTTGTGACAGGCGATCCCGGCCTGTTCAGCCTTGCCGGGCGGGTCATCGCGCGTTTCGGTCGAGAGACGTGCAGGGTCATTCCCGGCATCAGCTCGGTCCAAGCCGCGTTCGCCGAGCTTGGGCTCGATTGGTGGGATGCAAAGATCGTCAGTGCGCACAAGGAGTTGCCGAATGACGAGGCCGTCGCGGGCCTTGTGGCCTCGGAGAAAGTAGCCGTGCTGGGCGGAAGAGCCGACGCGGGGCCTTGGATAGCCGGGCTTGTGAAGCGGATGGAACCGGGGCGACGCATCTTCGTACTGGAAGATATTACCCTCCCAAATGAAAGGGTTTACGAAACATCGTGTTCCGACCTTGAGGCCGGAAGACTCGCACCCAGGTCCGTCATCCTGATCGTCAAGGCCGAGGCCCTACGATGAGTCTCGGTATTCTCTACGGCATAGGCGTGGGCCCCGGCGATCCCGAGCTCATTACCGTGAAGGGCGCAAGGGCCCTCGGAAAGAGTAAACAGGTCTTTGTCCCCAAGCCCCGAGCCGGTGCGGAGAGTCTGGCCCTTTCCATAGCCCGTGAATACATCAACCGGGACGCCTTGATCACCACCCTGGTCTTCCCCATGTCGGGCGATCCGGGAGAAATCGAGCGTTGCCGGCTGGAATCCGCACGCGTGGTGGCCGATGCGCTTATGCAAGGAGAGGATGCATGTTATCTCACCCTTGGGGACCCTCTCCTATATTCCACATACGTATATCTGATGCGTGCTCTTCGAACGATATGTCCGCAGGCCGAAATCGTTACCGTTCCGGGGGTGACCGCGTTCTCCGCGGCTGCCGCACTCAGCGATTTTCCCCTCGGGGCCGGTCCGGAACCGCTTCACATAGTGCCCGCCGCCGGCGACCCCTCGGCTGTGAAGCGGGCGATGGAGTTGCCGGGCACCGTCGTATTGATGAAAATCGGCCGCAGGCTAAGGAAGGTTCTGGGATTGCTGAGAGAAACGGATGGAATCGACCGAGCGGTATTTGTGGCTCGCGCGGGTCTGGAAGGGCAGCGGATCGAACACGATCCTTGGGTCCTTGCCGAAGAAAACGAGGATGCCGGCAATATGAGCGTATTGATTGTGCACACTTCCGGTGGAGATGCTAAATGAAAGTCTATTTCGTGGGGGCAGGGCCGGGAGACCCCGACCTGCTCACGGTGAAGGCCCGCCGGATCCTGGAAACCTGCCGGATTTGCGTGTACGCAGGCTCATTGGTAAGCCCGGAAGTCCTAGCCTGCCTATCCCCGTCCGCGGAGACGCACGATTCAGCGGGACTTGATCTTGTGGAGACAACAGCGATCGCTCGGGACGCGCAGCGACGGGATCTGGACGTGGTGCGGCTTCACTCCGGAGATCCTTCGATTTTCGGCGCGATACGGGAGCAAATGAATGAACTTGATCGGTTCGGAATCGACTACGAGGTCGTCCCTGGGGTGAGTTCGTTCCAGGCCGCCGCGGCCGCGTTGAAGGTCGAACTGACCGCGCCGGAACATGCCCAGACCGTTATTCTCACAAGGACGGCCGGCCGCACCCCGGTTCCGGAAGCCCAGAAGCTCGATGAACTGGCCAAGACCGGGGCTACTCTCTGTATTTTCCTTTCCATAACGGGCGTTACCGAGATCGCCGAGGTCTTGGGGCACCATTACGGCCT